>NZ_DIPG01000101.1:982-35102 GCF_002426325.1 Syntrophomonas sp. UBA5494
CGAATGGCAATAGGTATTAAAAAATTTTAAAGAACACCTCATCATCTTTAGCAGCTCCACATCGGGAAAACAGCTTCAATGTGCTCCCGGGCAAAAAGGCCAATGCGCTTTCAAGCAGGTTTAAATACCTCAGAATTGACTAAAATTTTTCGTTTTTAACACAATCAAATTACCTTAAATTAATTTGTCTTTAACCTCTCACCTCTATACTGGGGGTATAAAATAAATTGGAAGGATGGATCGCCATGTTAAAAAGGTTAACATCACCCAAGAAATCGTTGGTGGCTTTGCTATGCTTGGCAATGATATTATCATTAATCACAGGATTTTCACCATTTAAAGATTTGAACTTAATGCCACAAAGTGTAGCGGCACAGTCATCAAGCACAGCAGCGCAAACGACAAAAACTCCCAAGTACATATTTATGTTCATTGGAGACGGTATGGCAGCAGTTCAGGTGAATTCAGCTCAGATTTATAAAGGGAACAATAGTCATAACCAACTTACTTTAAAAGAAGTTAGTTTCCAAGATTTTGAGGCCGCAGGATATCAAACCACCCAGGATGCAACATCCTTTGCACCAGACTCCGCATCTACTGCAACTTCTTTATCATCAGGATTTAAAACCTGGAGCGGAACTATTGGGTTAAAACCGGTAGGATATAAATCAGCTAACACCTCCGAGAGTGTTGATGGAGCTAATATTCCCTCAACTATAGCTGAAAGACTGAAAGCGGAAAAAGGCATGAAGATAGGCATCATCTCAACAGTAACAATTAATCATGCCACACCGGCAGCATATTACGCACATGTAGCTTCAAGAAATGATTATTATGACATAGCGCTGCAAATGGCCGATTCAGACTTCGACTACTTTGGTGGCGGTACGATCAATCAAGCAACAGGAAAGAATAATGATCAAAAAGATGCTTATACGATTTTGGAAGAAAAAGGATACGCTATAGCGAGAACCAAAGAAGATATCTTAGCTCTTAACAGCCAATCCGGGAAAGTATATGCAGTGACGCCGGTTACTCAAGATAGTGGCGCGATGCCTTATGCACTGGATAATAAACCGGGAGATTTAACTCTGGCAGATTTTGTTCGGAAGGGCATTGATGTTCTTGATAATGATAAAGGATTTTTCATGATGGCCGAATCCGGGAAAATCGACTGGGCAGGTCATGCTAATGATGCCAAAGCAAATATTGAAGACGTTTTAGCATTTGATGATGCGATTCAAGTAGCGGTGGATTTCGCTAAAAAGCACCCCGATGAAACTTTGATCATTGTAACCGGCGACCATGAAACAGGCGGCATGACGATAGGGCAAGCAACAACCAATTATGATACCGCTTTTCATCTCTTAAATAATCAAAAGATGACGTATGTTGCATTTGATGAATTGATCGACAATATGAAGGAAAATAACCCCAATTTAACATTTGCAGATGTCATGCCGGTGATTACTAAAAACTTTGGTCTTGTTAACAATGCGACCGGCGACATCAGTCGTAAAGGTGAGCCAAGTTATATGACATTAGAATTATCAGATAGAGAAATGGCTAAACTAGAAACTGCTTTTGCTGAAACCATGGCAGATGAGCCTACTGACAATGAAGAAACCGATCTGTTATACGGCGGTTACAATCCGCTTTCAGTAACATTAACACACATTATTAATAATAAAGCCGGTATAGGATGGACCTCATATTCGCATACAGGAGTGCCGGTACCGGTATATGCAACAGGTGCAAGCGCAGAGCTATTTAACGGCGCCTATGAGAACACGGAAGTATACGATAAATTAGTAGCAGCTACGAAACTTAACTAGCCATTCTAAAAAACAACTCAGGATTTTAATAGAATAGATAAAACAAGGCTGGAATTTACGCCAGCCTTGTTTTAATGATGTGATGAAAGGAGTATCAATTGAAAAAGTTATTAAAGAACCTACATCGAAAAGAACTTGTTTTTACCATAGTTTTTTTGATCATAGTGGCAATTCTTGCCATATTGCCCACAGGATTTCAGAAGCAAGAATATAGATATACCGAAGGTGTTCGGGCCAAGGTCATTTCCGTCAATAATTTAGGAATAAACAGTTCGGGAATCTATAAGCTCGGTGATCAAAGTGCTGTAATTGAGATAGAAACAGGTTCGCATAAGGGAGAACAGATTCAAGCCAATAATATGCTTACCGGCAGTTTAACCATTGATAAAATTTTTCAAGAAGGGGACAAAGCCTGGGTACTGATTGGTTTTAATGAGAATAACGAGATCAACTTTGCCAACATGATTGATCATTATCGTGTAGATAAGGAATTACTTTTAATCGGAGTCTTTGCACTTGTTATCATAATTTTTTCCGGATTTACTGGAGTTCGCACCTTGCTTTCCATTGCCTTTGCCCTGCTAAGTATCTGGAAAATTCTCATACCGGCGATGCTGCATGGTTATCATCCATTATTAGTGGCACTAATTGTCGGCAATGTACTGACGATTGTTACACTTCTTTTAGTGGCCGGCTTTTCCAAAAAGGCCTATGCAGCCATTATCAGTGCTACGATTTGTTCTTTAGCAACATGTTTTTTGGCCATAACCTTTGGAAGTCTCTTCAATATACACGGTGCTGTAATGGAAGGAGCCGAATCCCTGTTATACTCAGGATTTATGAAACTGGACCTAACCTCCATCTTTCAAGCGGGGATATATCTTGCAAGCTCAGGAGCTATACTTGATTTAGCAATAGATATTTCGTCAGCACTGGAGGAAATTGTTAAAAATAGCCCAGAGATCACTCAGACAGAGCTTGTGAAAGCAGGACTTAATATTGGAAAATCCGTAGTTGGCACTCAAACCACCACCTTGCTATTGGCTTATGTGGGAAGCTATATCACAGTTCTTATGGTATATATGGCTCAAGGAACACCACTAATGAATATTCTCAATTCAAAACCAATAGCAGCAGAGATATTGCATACCTTCGTAGGCTGTCTTGGCCTTGTCTTGGTGTCGCCTTTAACATCTCTGGTATGTGGATTTATATTTGACAAGGACATGAAAGAAGCTGTATAGTATCTCTTCAGCCTTTGATTCTGCCGGACTATCCGCATCCACCTTTTTTGCGCAGCGAGGCGTAAACCTCGCCGAATTCCAGGCGGACAGGGTCAAACTCGGTATCCCATGGGAATTTATCGGCAAAGGGCAGAATAAAATAACTTTAACATTTTTTTTGCAAATGCCGATGGAACACAGATAGCGATACGATTTGAAAAAGAAACAATGCTCCTAAGTACATGATAATTATGCGCGTGTTTTCTATGACTTCCAATTCCCCCAGAATAGAAAAAACAACTATTGATGTGGAAATAACAAAAAGACTCAAAAGGAAAGCATATCTGCCCGCCTTGTTTCTTAACCCCTCATTTCTTTCGTCATGTATCTCGATAGATTCATGATCAAGTTTTTCTTTATATCTCTCTGCATTTTCCGGCATGATCCAATAAAAATATTTTCCTGCCATTACCGCTCCGGGGCCAATAAGCGCACCAGCAAAACCGTACAATAAACTTTGCAGCCTCGTGTCAAAAATAATTGTGGCACCTATTAAAACGCAGCCAATTCCAATAAAACTTAAACCACACCATAAATAGCTTTTTTTCATGGCTATTTGCTCCTTTCATAAATGAAAATGTCTTCGATCTTTTTATTAAAAAAATCGGCTATGGCAAAGGCCAAATCTAATGAGGGATTGTATTTTCCCGTTTCTATGGAGCTTATCGTTTGCCGAGAAACCCGCAATCTTTTAGCAAGTTCCTCTTGACTTAGCCCTTTTTCTTTTCGTATCCTTTCAACATTATTTTTCAAATAGTCATCCTCCCGCCCGACAAGTTTCCTTTACATATATTTTGACAAAGCACTTACTTTTTGTCAAGTTTCCTTTACAAAAAGTTTTTCTACTTAATATATCCAAAAAACGAGAGATAAAGGTCTGTGCCCAAAATCGGAGAAATACCCCGATTGTCTCCTATGGAAAAGCACGGAAAGAGGGGGACGCGCTCACATGCAGGTTATGATGTTATGTTATTTTAAAAGCGTCAATATACTCCTCGTAGTTTTTTAGGACGGTGTTGATGCGTTGACGTCGCCGTTGATTGCCGCCGCAATGACGAGGAAAGGAAAAATGCCTCCGATAGGCAACGGTGCGCCGGACAAGATAAGCAAACCCGTGTGGTGACGCAAGAAGAACCCCATTCCCAACAATGGTGAAATTTAGGCCTTAGCCGATCAGGACGCTTCATGCCGGGAATAAGAGTGTACTGCAAGGATAAAGCACAAGACAATCTCTATCCCTGCCGCCACCGGGATGATATACGGTGTCCAGACGCTGATCGGCCCAAGAGGTAAAAAGTTAAATTCGGTCAACTCAAAGAAAAAGCTGTTTCTAAGTCCGACTCCCCCTGAGGGCAAGCATAGCCTGATCCAGTTTTCGATATTGGCGCCGCTTCCGGCAAAAGATAAAACAGTGGGCAACAAACAGCCGCCAAGGGCAAGTCCCAAGACTGTAATCGGATTTTTGAATTTGGTTGAAAGAAATAGTGTAAAGCATACCGTCGCCAGGAAAGTAAGCAGACCGGAAAAGACAACCAGCGTATTGGCTTCTCCTACGGTAAGCGGTATAAAGGATATTGCGGAAAACGCCAGTTGCAGCGTTGTTTTCAGACTATCCCAACCGAATGCGGCGTATGAAATCAATATAAAGGCCGATACGCAGACCGCAAAAATTGCGGTTGTAAGCAAAATCGCGGACAACAGCTTTACAATTGCCAAACGTTGCCTTCCATGTTTGGCGCAACGCAAAATGTCATCCGCGCCGCTTTGATAGTCAGCGGAGAAGATGGGCGCGGCAATGACTGTGCATAACATAACCAACAGGAAAATGCACATGGTCAGATACTCCGACGTGTCGCTGTCCCCAACGCCATATAGATAATAGAAGGGCGCTTTTACTTTCTCATTTGTTGCAAGAGCTTGTTCCACGGCATCGGGAGCATCCTTATATTCTTTTGACAGATAGTCCGCAAGGCGCTCCGTGCGTTGCTGGTAGAAGTTGGCCGCTTCTTCAGGTGAAATCTCATACAGCGGCACGGGAATGCCGGTGGATTTATCCACATAGACCTCGCGTACGTTATTTAATATAGCATTAATTGGCGATATTTTTTGATAATATACATCTTTGGGTATATCCTCCATCTTTGCTCCATAGGTTTCATATACCTCATGATAGGCTTCAAAGGCGGCTCGTATTTTCTCCGGCGTAAGCTCACCCTCAATCGGTTTCAGCATTTCCTGATTTGCCTGTATCGCATCCCTGCCGGTAAGCCTTACTTCCGTACCATTTTCATCAAGGTTCCAATGGCGCGCAAAGGAGATAACCAAAAGTGCCATAATGACTGACAGCAGCAGTGCCCCCACCGCCAGTATCCATGTGGAACGGGTTTTTGCCACCCGTTTGAGTTCCAAAGCTATCATGCGCTTCATATGGCATCCTCCTTTACGGCTTCCTCGCCACGAAACAGCCAGAGATACAAATCCTCAAGCCGGGGGGAGGCGGTCTGTGAATCCGGCAAGCCCGGACTTTCCGAAACATACCGTACCGATACTCTCCCGCCTTCTTCATTGCGGACGGTCACAACCCGGACGGTACGCTCATAATGATGAAGCTGTTCCGCTGGAATCGTTCCTTGCCATACCTTGCCGCCCATCATTTTCACAAGCTCGTCTGTAGTGCCGACCGCAATAATTTGTCCGTCTTTCATAATCGCGTTGCGGTTCGCAATATATTCCACGTCGGACACAATGTGGGTGGAAATCAATACAATCCGTTGCTGCGCAAACTCCGAAAGGATATTTCGGAAGCGTATGCGCTCGCCAGGGTCAAGGCCGCTGGTGGGTTCGTCCAGAATCAAAATATCCGGGTCGTTCAAAAGCGCCTGTGCTATCCCCACTCTGCGCTGCATCCCCCCCGACAGCTTGCGGATATGCTTGTTCCGAACGTCCGCAAGGGTTAGCTTGTGAAGCAGCTCGTCTATTTTTTGATTGGTTTCCCTTTTAGACAACCCTTTCAGCGAAGCCATATATTGCAGATAGTCCGCCACCGTAAATTCCGGATAAAATCCAAAGGTCTGCGGCAGATAGCCAAAGACATCCCGGTAGGCTTCGCCCAACATTTTGATTTCTATGCCGTCATATTGGACTTTGCCGGAAGTAGGCGTTAAAATTCCGGCCACCATCCGCATTAAGGTTGTTTTGCCCGCTCCGTTTGCACCGAGAAGACTCCATACGCCGGGGGTAAGTGTCAGGCTTACATTATTTACGGCGGTTTTATCCTTATACCGTTTGGTCAACCCATGAATCGCAAGCTCCATGTTCATGCTCCTTTTTTATGTTCTTTAAGCATAGGAAGAAACTGCGAAGCAGTTTCGACACACCGCTGCAATGAGGCTAGGGGCTTCCCGCCTCGGTTATATTCCGTTCGCGCATAGGTCGAGGGAGGCCGCCTTATGAAGCAGACGATACAACCCTGCGGCGAGAATCACTGCACACAGTGCACATAACGCTCCCCAAACTCCGACTGAGGCCTGTTTATAAACCACCGGGGCAGTCTTGTACAGTATAAAAAGCAGCAAAATCAAGAAGAAACAATAGGTGGTGCAGGCAAATCCTTGGTGTCGGCCATGGGCGTATATCTGAATAAACAAACAGCCGCAGCATGCAATCAAATACGGCAGCAGCAGGTATATGGCGATGTTTCCTGTACCAAACTCTGTTCCTGTTCTTGCCAGAAGTAAAGAAACCGTAAGCAGCAGTACATTGCCAATGCCTATAAGAAGAATCCGGGTCAGCAATAGTTTTGGAATCGAAATTCGCGTCGCCATTTCCACTTCAAGCATTCTATACTGTGCCGAGCGCCCGATAAAAGGGATGCCGGTCATGGCGATAAAGACTGCAAAACAGCCGAGAAGTACCGGCAAATGGCGCGGAGCGAGATCAGAAACAGTATCCGTGATCGCAAAACCAAACAGCCAAAAGGCGCATAACAAAAGAAGTCCCTGCAACAGCCAAACGGTCGCGCCGATAAACCGTACCTGCCGCAGCAGGAAAGCCGAATATTGGATACGCTCCCGCTGCCTGCGGTTTTGGTACGCCATGCGGGCCGCTTGCATTGTTTGGGTCAGATGTTCCTTCGATATTTGCAGGGCGGGCTGGTCTTTCAGCGCAGCCTGTAATTTTGAACGCATTTTTCTGTTCATCTATCTCCCCTCCTTATCAAAGGTCTTTTTCAATTCGTTTTAAGGCGCTCCGCAGCCGGGACTGTACCGTGCGCATCGGCACGCCTATAACCTCCGCGATTTCCCGGATTTTCAACTCGTGTACGAAACGCAGCATTACGACTTCTTGTTGTTCGTTTGGCAAACGGCGCAGCAGCCATGCAAAGTTTTCCTCCGATTCAATCTGTTCCAAGCGGTTGTCGGATTCCGCCAAATCATCCGGCAACCGCTCTGTGATCCTTTTGCGGCTATAATCAATGCACGCATTGGCGGCGATTTTGTAAATGTAGGCTTTGAATTTGCCGCGATGAACATATGCATCAAGGTGCCGGATGGCTTTCAAAAAAGTTTCCTGCGTCGCATCCTCGGCCGTCTGCCTGTTCTGTGTATGCCACAGGCAATAACGAAGTATGCCCGGATAATAAAGCGCAACAAGTTCATCCAGACTTGAAATATCGCCATCTTTTATTCTTTGCAGCAATTCGTCTTCATGCAGCAAGGTTAATCCTCCGGAAAGATTCCCTTATCATATAAAAACGTTTTAAGGCATCTAAGATGATTAAAAATCTTAAAAAATGGTTTTAATAAAGCAACATTTAAATACCCAGGGATGTCCCCATAGTATAAACGTTTGATAATACCCAAAATGATGAGCTGTTCAATTTTTATTTTTCCATGTTTTCATGGGAATGATTGAATGAAAATTCTCTGAGCTGAAAAATGTAGGAGTATTGTCAAAATAAAGATGCCAAGCATCATTTTTTTCGTTTCAGTTTCGCTAACATGAGTGATTTATATGATTTATATATGGAAAGTGGAGAAAGTAACGCTGATGGTTGGAATCGTCTTTATATTGATTGGTGCTGTTGTAGAAAGCATTTCTATAAATACTTTGAGGTATTAGGGGCGAAGGCCCCTAACAAGCGAATTTGGGCGGCCAAATTCAGTGCTTGCTGCAACAAAGGCGGCAATCTTTCGTTTTATGTGGGTTTCGATTGTTCTCCAATACTACCGTCCGAAAAGAGAAAACAGGGAGTCATCGCGTACATAAGAGAGTGTGCCCAGCGTCCAGTCGGAGGTACGAAGATATCCATATTCCCCCGTGTCGAATTTGACGGCGCGATCACTATATGCCCCAAGTTTTTCTGGATCGATCACATCCTCTGTCGGGACAAAATTGCCTCCAAACCGATTGCTCATAAGCTCATAAGGCGTTTCCCGCAGGGTATTGTCTGAAACGGTATAAACATACATATTTTCACTGCTCATACGATGGAGTTGCACCGTATTCCCATCCATGCTAACCGAAACCTCACAATAATCGTCGCCTTGCGTTGCGTTACAATGGATCGGTTTTAAATCAAGGCTACGTATGATCCGGAGCGCATCAAGGTCGTAAACAAACAGTCCGAAATAGCCGTGGAAAATCACGATATCATCCGAAGCGTAGTCAAGGGACGCCATATCGGCGCCGAGACTCTGCTCGGGCGACCACCCTGGGGCAATGGGTTTAAGTGTGGTTTGCTGCGAAGGGTGTGGTGTGAGTCCCTGCCCGCCGCCGCCTGTGCCGATGCTTATGACAGCGTATATATCTTCATATGCATGCTGGACTCTGAGCTCCAAATAATTGTCGGGCCAGGTTCCCTTGCCTTTAGCGCCGCGTGCGGGATTTACATAGCTGTCGTTATCAGTGGTAAAATCATAATTCAGGGAAACGCAGAATTCATTGATATCACCTGCCATAACAGAGATATCATTAAGCTTATATGAAGCGATCCGCTCATTGACTGAAGTTTTTTCACTCATTAGAAACTCCATATACGTGTCGAAGGCAAGTGTACCAAGTCTTATCAGATCAGTTTCATCGGATGAAAATGTAAAGGGCTCAGCGGATGACACATCGCTCGATTCCACGTGATACGGCAAACTGCTCTCAGCCATTACCCAAACAAGACGATGGGTTATCCCCTCTGACACGCCATTTGTATAGACAAACCTGACCGTTGCCGCCGATTGCCCCTCTTTCTGACGGTATTCCATATAGCGCAGACCCTGCTCTCTATCCTGCCAGCCGCCCTCGCCTTGGCCGAAAACATCGATAACCTGCTCAATGGTATTAAGATTATGGGGAATATATATGGGGCCTTCGTCCTTGTGGATTGTCACCGATGGAATATATGCGCCGTCATACACGTTGACGAACATTTTAATAAGCCGCCCAGTGTTCGCATCCGCACTATAACGTACTTCTTCATAATTAAAATCGTATCCGTCGCTGACATGCAATGGTTCGGTGGGAGTGAGTGTTGACGCATCCATTTCGCTTATATCGGCACCAAGCATGAAGCCATTTACGCTAAAGGTGTAAAAATCATAATCGCCGGTGACGGCGGTTACTCTGTTCATCGCAAAGCCCACGCTCAGAATCGCCACGAGCGCGACAGCGGCAATGATGATCGCTCGAGAAGGCTTTTTGAAATTCAGCACGTTTTTGATCCGTTCCTTCATGCCGCCCTCCCCGAACGCGAGAGGACTGCCGCCAATGATGGGTCGCTCCGCCGCTAAAGATAGGAGCGACATGGAGTAGGCTTTTTTCGTTTCGCCGCCGATTTCCTTGATCACCCGCTCATCGCAGGACATCTCCATATCCGCACTCATCAGTAAAAACGCCGCCCATGCAAGCGGGTTGAACCAGTGCAGGCAGAGAATAAAGTACGCGAGGGGCTTTACAACATGATCGTGCCGCCGGATATGCGTCCGCTCATGCAGGATAATATAGCGGTTTTCCTCTTCTGTGAGCCCCGCCGGAATGTAGATTTTCGGTCTGAATAATCCGAGGACAAACGGTGTTTTGAGGTTTTCGGCTCTGTAGATATTATCCTCAATGAGCACCGCGCCATTCAGCCGCCGTTTGAGCAGTACCATGGACACGACGCTGTAAATCAGCATAATCGCCATGCCTGCGAACCACAGGTATGCGCCGACGGTCAGCCAGACCTGCACCGGGTTCACGCTCGCGGCGGGCGTTGCGGCAGGGAGGACACTGCTCACGACATTGTCGACAATGCGAATCCCGCTGTCAACGCGCGGTATCGGCTGCATAGCGATGTCCGCCGGAATGGGCGCGGACTTGAACGGGATCAGGCTGAACACACTCTCAAATGAGAAGGGGAACACGAGCCGGAAGCCCGCCACCGCCCACAGCGCGTAGGAAATCGCTTTCGGAGCTTTTTTCAGAAAAAGGCGTGCCAGCATAATGGCGGTGATTACATAGCTTGCCGTTAGGCTCATGTTCAAAACGGAGATAAACAGATCCTCCACGGCTATCCCTCCTTGTGCTGGTCAATTAGACTTTTTAGTTCTTCGGCCTGACGGTCGCTGAGCCTGTTGCCTCCGATGAAAGCTGCCAGAAATTTTGGAAGCGATCCTCCGAAAGCATCTTCAACGAACCGCCTGCTCTGCCTTGCGTAAAGTTCATCCTTTTTGATCAGGGATGTAACAACTGCGTTTCGATTCTGGAAGATACCTTTTTCGCAGAGGTTTTTCAGTACCGTATAGGTTGTAGACTTTTTCCACTCCATTTCTTTTTCGCATATCTTAACCAATTCACCGGAGCCAAGTGGTTCGTGCTTCCAGATCAAATCGGCGAATTTGGCTTCGCTACGCGACAGTTTATATTCCTTCATGGCAATCCCCCTTGAGTCTATGTCTCATAGACCTATATTTTGAGTCTATATTGTATAGACCTATTGGTCAAGTTTAAATAATGCTCCATATTAAAGGGCATTAGGGGCGAGACCCCTAACAAGCGAATTTGGGCGACCAAATTCAGTGCTTGCTGCAACGAAAGACGTCAGTTTTTCGTTAGGTGTGGGTTACGATTGTTCTCAAATACAACCGGCCGAAAAGAGAGAGCAGGGAGTCATCGCTCCTGCCCGCAGTGCTTATGCAGCTGATTTTGAGATAAAAAAGACGCTGATTTCTCAACGCCTTAGCAAGTTCCCATTATACTCATAATCCATTAAATTAGAATTCATTTAAGTAGTTCTGTAAAGAGCCGGCCAACTTTCCAATATGTATTCCATCTACAAAGGAATGATGCACTTGAACGGAAAAAGGAAGAATCCATTTCCCATCTCTTTCAAAGAATTTTCCCCAATCGAAGAGAGGCGTAGCATTATCTTTTTTCCCCAAGTTGGTATGGGAAATATGAGTATATGACACCCACGGCAATGGCGAAAACTGAAACACATCATTACCTAATGGCCCTGTAAAATACTCTTTTTGATTTTCAGCTTTTTCCCTGGCGATAGCGACGTATTCTTCTACTGTATCCCGCATTTCAACATTGACAACTTTAAAAAGTTCGCTATCTTTGTTCATATACGTAAAAGCAGTATCAATCCTATCATAAAGCACTATTTGACCATCTACAAAGCGGTATCTGAACTCCTCAATTTCGTTTGCGCATTTAGAAACAACGAAGATTAAAACCATTGAAAACGAATATCTCATCTCTTTAACTCTCGCTAAGAAATTGCTTATATCCAGCTCAAAAGTCACACAATACGATGGTTCGATGCTGTTTCTAAATATTTGGCAGTGTATGGCGCGTTTCCAATTGTTTTCATCGATAATCTTATATTTACCTGACACGATTTTATTGCCCCTTTATTAAATAATCTCGGTTAAACCAAATCAAATTCCAATTTATCTTTATTTTATACTGATAATTTGAAATCCAGGGAGCTAATAAATGGATATTTGGCTCACAAAAGAAACCTCCCACAACATTATCGTCCAACACTCTGCCCGTTCTTAGATGGCTTCTGATGTTCATAATCTTTTTGTTTATTTCTTCCAAACTATTTATATAATCCTTCTAAACTGCTCTATGAAGCATGAAGCGAGAGAATAAAGACCTCCGCTTCCTCTCGGCCACTTGACATTTTGCGGGCCAACATAATAATATGTTTTTAACAAGGCTATGAAGGCCGAAAAACCTGTATGGAACAGGTTCGGTGCTTCATGGCTTTTTTTTATCCCCCAGGCGGGATTCTTGAAAAATGGGAAAATCTTGATTGTTTGACAGGGGTTGATTACATAAATATTGAACAAATCCGAGAAAAATGGAGTTTGAAAAAACAAAACAAACGGGCCAGTGTGCATATGTGGAATTCAATGGCCGGAAGTTTCGGGGAATTTATTCTGCCTGATTTCAAGGACGATGCTTTTTTAAAACTGTTGGAAAAAAATAAGATGCTAAACCCGGCAAGCCTGGTATTAGACGTAGGATGTGGCGCAGGAAGATATGCCCTGGCCATAGCAGGCCGCTGCCGGCATGTGACCGGATTAGATTTTTCTCCCCCAATGCTCGAGATAGCCAAACAAAGAATGCTTGAGTACCGCGTCGAGAATGTAAACTTTTTCTGTGCGGACTGGCATAAGCTGGATATTGAATCCGCCGGGCACAAAAAAAGTTTTGATCTGGTTTTCGCCCATATGACTCCTGCCGTCCAGAGTGCGGATACTTTTGAGAAATTGTCGGCGGCCTCCAAAGGCTGGTGTATGCTGGCCAAGCCTATCAGGCGAACAGACCCGGTATCCGATGCGGTCAAAGATCTGATTGGCATCAGAGAGCGCCGGGAGAGCGGCGATGAAGAAATCCTGTTCGCCTTCGAACTGCTATGGAGGCAGGGATACTTGCCGCAGTTGGAATATGAGCAACAAACCTGGAAGATGAAGAAAACTCTCGAAGAAGCGTATGGGTTGTATATCAACAGGATCAAAACCTATCGGGATATCACCATGCCGGAAGAGGAAAAGGTGAAAGCCTATCTAAGCATGCTGGCCCGGGACGGTTTCGTTTATGAAGATGTCGATACGACCATCGCAACTTTGTTTTGGCGGGTGGCGTAATAATCAAGCCGGCGGGATAAGAAAGGTGATTATATTATGAACAAAACGGATTGGGAAAAAGCGGTCGATTTTCACGGGCATGCTTGCCCCGGCCTGGCGATCGGTTTTAAAGCGTCCCAGGCCGCTCAGGAAAAGCTAGGCCTTACTTTTTCAGCGGATGAAGAATTTGTTTGCGTCACTGAAAATGACGCCTGCGGTGTCGATGCCATCCAGCTACTGACCGGATGCAGCTTTGGCAAGGGAAATTTGCTTTACCGGGATACCGGGAAAATGGCTTTCAGTTTTTTCAACAGGAAGAACGGCGAGAGCCTGCGGATGATTGTTAAACCATCCCCAAAAGAAATGGAGCGTGAAGAGCATCAGGAATATATTCTGAATGCCCCGGCGGAAGAAATATTTGATTTTATGAAGCCCGCTTTCTCTTTGCCTGAAGCAGCGAGGATTTTTTCATCCATTGTTTGTGAATCCTGCGGCGAAAGCGCCCCGGAACATAAGATGAGATTGCAGGAGGGCCAGAAGGTTTGTCTGGATTGCTTTAAGGCATATGGCAGGGGATGGTAGGAAAGCCTGTTAATTCCGGGAACAGGCTCAGACCTCAGCCGCCTGAGGCCTGCGGCTTGAAGGAAAGGGATGGTTATCAGAGATTTACGGTAAGAAAACAATTGATCCTGGCAGGGTTGCTGTTTCTGATTGCGGTGATGTCGGTATTGGCGGTGAATGCCGGCTCCATGAACCTAAACCCTTGGCAAATAATTCAATCCGTCCTGGGATACGGAAATGACGCATCGCATCTTGTTATCTGGCAAATCCGTCTGCCCCGGATAATGGCGGCCATCATCGCCGGTGCGGGGCTGTCGGTGGCAGGTTGTGTCATGCAAAACAATCTCCGCAATCCCCTGGCCTCTCCCTCCACCCTTGGTATAGCCAATGCCGCGGCTTTTGGCGCCAACCTGGCGATCATCGTCTTCGGAGCCGGCAGTATTCAGAGTACCAGTACAGATGCCGTAACGATTAACAACCCGTATCTGGTGACGATTTCCGCTTTTATCTGTTCCATGGCGGCTACTGGGGTTATTTTGCTCCTGGCGGGGATCCGGGGTTTTTCACCGGAGGCTATGGTTCTTTCCGGCGTGGCGTTAAGCTCGCTCTTTTCGGCCGGAACGATTCTGATTCAATATTTTGCCGAAGATTTTCAGATTGCCGCCGTGGTGTTCTGGACATTCGGAGACCTGGGAAGGGCGGGCTGGACTGAAATCGCCATTATGGGCTGCATCACCGTATTGTCGTTCATCTATTTCCTGTTCAGGAGATGGGACTACAATGCTCTGGACAGCGGTGAAGAAACTGCCCAAAGTCTGGGAGTCCGTGTTGAAAGAGTCAGACAGGGGGGCATGTTTGTCTCCTCTCTGATTACGGCCGTAGCGGTTTCCTTCCTTGGCATTATCGGTTTTATCGGTCTGGTGGGCCCCCAGATCATGCGGAGAGTGATCGGCGGCGATCATCGCTATCTGGTACCTGCCTCGGCCCTGATGGGATCGCTCCTATTGCTGGTTTCCGATACCCTGGCCAGGACAATGGTGGCCCCCGTAGTGCTCCCGGTCGGAGCGATCACCTCCTTTTTTGGAGCGCCGCTGTTTCTTTATCTGCTGATAAGGGGGTATAAAAAGTGATTTTATCAGTAAAGGGTTTATCCTTTACCTATCCGAGCCGGCCGGTTTTACAGGATGTCAACTTTGCCGTTTCCCCAAAAGATTTTCTCGCGGTTCTGGGGGTCAATGGCGCAGGAAAGTCTACGCTTTTAAAATGCCTCAACCGGGTTTTAAAGCCTTATTCCGGCACTGTTGTTATCCAGAGCCAGGAAACCGGCAAACTTAGCGGGAGGGAACTTGCCAAAAGGATCGGCTATGTCGCTCAACGTCAGGAGAGCAGCAACACGACCGTTTTCGATGCCGTGCTCCTGGGCAGAAAACCCTATATTCAGTGGGAGGCTTCGCCAACGGACCTGGAGATCACCCGCAAGGCGTTGAAAATACTAAAACTGGAGAATTACGCCTTAAGATATCTTCAAGAATTAAGCGGAGGAGAACAGCAAAAGGTGGTAATCGCCAGAGCATTGGCCCAGGAGCCGGAGCTTCTTTTACTAGATGAGCCCACCAGCAGCCTGGACTTGAAAAATCAGCTCGAAGTAGCCAGGATCATTCAAGACGTTGTTAGAGATCAACACATAGGCGCGGTGGTCACTATGCATGATTTGAACCTGGCTATCCGCTTTGCCGATAAGTTTCTGTTACTAAAAAACGGGGTCATTTTTGCGGCGGGCGGGCTGGAGGTAATGACTCCGCAAAATATAGAAAGCGTTTACTCGGTGCCGGTCAAAATCAAGGAAATCGAGAATGTGCCGGTTGTGATTCCGGTTTGATTCTCGGAACAGATATTTTTTTATTTTAGCTTAGGAGGCTCTTATGATGAAAAAAGGATTTATCTTTCTGTCTATCGCGCTGCTGTTTGGTATGGTATTCCTTTCAAGCGGCTGCTTTTCCCGGCCTGCCCAGACAACGACTTCCCTTTCTTCAAAAATTATCGTGACCGATACTTTAGGGAGACAAGTGGAGCTTGACGGTACGGCCCAAAAGGTGGTGGCCATAGGCCCGGGCGCCTTAAGGCTTTGCTGTTATTTCAACAATACCGGTATTCTGGCCGGGATCGAAAAAATGGATAAAGACAGCGCAACGGGAAAACCCTATCTGCTTGCCAATCCCTCTTTGGCCGACCTCCCGGAGATAGGGCCGGGAGGCCCCAATAACGCTCCTGAGCCTGAGAGGCTTCTGGCTGTCAAGCCGGATGTCATTTTCACCACCTATGCGGCCGATCAGGCCACTGCGGATAATTTACAGTCCAAAACCGGTATTCCGGTGGTGGCCTTAAGCTATGGGCAAGCCTCCGTCTTTGATCCCCAGGTAAACGCTTCGTTAACCCTGATCGGCAAAATCACCGGAATGGAGTCAAGAGCCCAGGAACTGGCAGAGTTGATGGACAGGTTTAAAAACGACCTGGAATCCAGAACTAAAAATATTACCGAAGATCAGAAACCTACGGTCTATGTAGGCGGTCTGGGGATGAAAGGAACGCATGGAATCGAAAGCACCCAGGGCAACTATGCTCTGTTTCAGGCCATTAATGCCAAGAATGTGGTGGATGAGACCGGGAAAAGCGGATCCCTGATGATCGATAAGGAGCAATTGATCGCCTGGAACCCGGATAAGATTTTTATTGATGCCGGCGGACTGCAGTCGGTTCTGGAAGATTACCGGAAAAATCCGGGATTCTATCAGGCCCTCTCGGCTGTCAAAAATAAGGAAATCTATTCCCAACTGCCTTACAACTTTTATACGACCAATATCGACACGGCCATAGCCGATGCTTATTATATAGGCAAAGTGCTTTACCCTGAACAATTCCGTGATATTGATCCGGAGAAAAAGGCGGACGAGATCTACAAGCTTCTGCTGGGAAAAGAAGTTTATGCGCAAATGGCTGAGGATTTCGGCGGTTTTAAACAACTGGAACTGCAATGAATTTGCTATAGTACGGACATGACAATAAATGTACGGTTGACTTTTCAATACAGGGGCATAGCTGTTGCCTGACGCATCCCGCTTGCGGGGATTAATGTATACAAGTATAACCGGCAAAATAGAGTTGTATTTTCGGCCGGCATCACGTAATATATAAAAATATAAAAGAAAGCCATAATCAATATAATCGGGCAAGGAAGTCTTCGTAATCACACGAAGACTTTTTATTTTCTGTCCCCTTCCCTCTAATAGATATGCCGGGCAAAGGAGTCTCCGTAGAAATACGGGGGCCTTTGCGTTTCTGTCCATGGTTGGCCCAGACACCCGGATAACTGAGGGCATAAAGGTTTTGGGCAAAACTGTATCAATCCGCAGGTAAAGGCGCCTCAATGCCACAAAAGGCATCAGGGCGTCTTTTCTATATTTAATAAAAGGAGTTGAAGCAATGATGAGACAGATTGCTATTTACGGAAAAGGCGGCATCGGCAAGTCCACCACCACGCAGAACACGGTGGCCGCACTGGCTGAAGCGGGCAATAAGGTCATGGTGGTGGGATGCGATCCCAAAGGTGATTCGACCCGCTTGATCCTCCACGGCCTGACCCAGAAGACGGTTCTTGACACTTTGAGAGACGAGGGTGAAGACATTGAACTGGAAGACATCATGCGGGTAGGCTTTGGAGACACCCGCTGTGTGGAATCGGGCGGACCGGAGCCGGGGGTAGGCTGCGCAGGCCGGGGAATTATCACCTCCATCAACCTCCTGGAATCCCTGGGCGCCTATACCCCGGAATTGAACTACGTATTTTACGATGTTCTGGGGGACGTGGTATGCGGGGGCTTTGCCATGCCCATTCGGGAAGGCAAAGCCAAGGAGATTTACATTGTGGCTTCCGGGGAATTGATGGCCTTGTATGCCGCCAACAACATCTGCAAGGGCATCGGCAAGTACGCCCAGAGCGGTGATGTCAGGCTGGGCGGCATCATCTGCAACAGCCGCAACGTGGACAACGAGCACGAGCTGCTGAAGGCTTTTGCTGAAGAGCTGGGCTCGCAACTGCTGCACTTCCTGCCCCGGGATAACATCGTGCAGAGAGCGGAGATCAACAAGAAAACGGTTATCGATTATGATCAGGATTGCAACCAGGCCGGCGAGTACCGGGAACTGGCCGGAAAAATGGCCGAGAACCAAATGTTCGTGGTTCCCAAGCCCATGACCCAGGACCGGCTGGAGGAACTGATGATGGACTATGGCATACTGGACTCTTTATGAGCCGGTGATGAAGGAGGCGGCCAAAATGATTATGATCAGAGCCATTGTGAGACCGGAGAGAACCAATGTCATCCTGGACGAATTGAACAGCGCCGGTTTTCCCGCGGTGACCAAGTATGATGTGGTGGGACGCGGCAAGCAGCGGGGCATTAACGTAGGCGAAATTGTCTATGATGAAATCCCCAAGGAGCTTCTGCTGATCGTGGTCAATGATGAGGACAAATATGATGTCATCAGCATTATCTCCAAATACGCCAAGACCGGCGACAAGGGAGCTTTTGGAGACGGGAAAATTTTTGTGAGCCCGGTGGAAGAAGTTTACACCATCAGCAGCGGTGAAGAGGCGTTGTAGCCGGATCAGTCAGGAGGTTTGATTATGAAGGAAGTTGTCGCCATCATTCGCATGAATAAAGTCAACCAAACCAAAAAAGCTCTGGCGGACACAGGGATCTGCGGCCTTCATGCCATCAAGGTTCAGGGCCGGGGCAGAAGCCCGGTTGATTTTACCCTGCTGGCTCAATTGGGAGCTAATGAGGAAATCGGTTCCACCATTCAAGACAGCATTGCCCGAGGTGGACGCCTGATTCCCAAACGCTTGCTCACCGTCATGGCTCATGACGATCAAGTGCCTGGGATTATTGGAACTATCCTGCAGGTAAACCAAGAAGGAAATCGAGGCGATGGGAAGATTTTTGTCCTGCCGGTATTGGATGCGCTAAGAATTAGAACCGGTGAAAGCGGAGAAGCGGCTATATAAACGGCCGGCAGGCGGCATCCACTATACGGTTCGATTCGCAAAGGAGGAAAAGTGATGCTTAACCATAACACTTTGGATGAAATACTGAACAAATATCCGGCCAAAGAAAAACGCAACCGGAAAAAACACATCCTTATCAAGAATATTACTCAGGAAAATCAGGAAATCGAAGCCAATACCAGAACCATTCCCGGCATCATTTCCAGCCGGGGCTGCGCCTTTGCCGGCTGCAAAGGCGTGGTTCTGGGACCGCTGAAAGATGTGGTCAACATCGTCCACGGCCCCATAGGCTGCGGATATTATGCCTGGTTGACGCGCCGCAACAAGGGGGTGTCAAAAGCCCCCATGAAGAATTTTTTGCCCTATTGTGTATCAACTGACATGCAGGAAAGCGACATCGTTTTCGGGGGAGAGAAAAAACTGGCCCGGACCATAGACGAAGTCGTCCAAATCTTCCAGCCCCAAGCCATCACCATTTCCGCCACCTGTCCGGTGGGGCTGATCGGGGATGACATTCAGGCTGTAGCCAGAAGTGCCCGGGAAAAATACGGCATCAATGTCACCGCCTACAGCTGCGAGGGATACAAAGGGGTCAGCCAATCGGCCGGCCATCATATCGCCAACAACGGGCTGACCGAACATGTCATTGGGGCGGGTGACATGGAGGAAGCACCGCAAAAATACACCGTCAATATTCTGGGCGAGTACAACATCGGCGGAGACGGCTGGGTGATTAAAAAGATGCTGGAGGAGCTGGGCTACCATATTCAAGCCGTAATGACCGGGGACGGATCTTTTGAAGAGTTGAGCAACGCTCACGTGGCGGAGCTGAACCTGGTGCAGTGCCACCGCTCCATCAATTATATTGCTTCCATGCTGGAAGTTAAGTACGGCACTCCCTGGCTCAAAATAAATTTTATCGGCATTCGCTCCACAGTGGAAGCCTTGCGCAGTTTGGCCTTATATTTCGGGGAGCGGGAATTGATTGAACGCACGGAGGATTATATTACCCGGGAATTGGCCCGTATAGAACCGCAGTTGCTGCCTTACCGACGGATCTGCGCCGGCAAGACTGCGTTCTGCTACGTAGGGGGATCCCGGGGCCATCATTATCAAGGCCTGTATGAAGAGCTGGGCATTGAGACCATTTTAGCCGGCTACGTGTTTGCCCACCGCGATGATTATGAGGGGCGCCAAGTCATACCGAATATCAAATCCGATTCGGACAGCAAGAATATTCCCGATTTGCATGTGGCGCCCGATGAAAATCGCTTTCGCCTGAAATTATCGCCGGAACGCGCCGCGGAGTTAAAAGACAAAATCGCCTTGAGCACCTACGCCGGCATGATTCAGGATATGAAAGACGGGAGCGTAATCGTGGACGATCTGAACCACTTTGAGACCGAGGAGCTTATCCGTATCCTCAAGCCCGATATTTTCTCCTCGGGGATTAAAGACAAATATGTGGTGCAGAAGATGGGCATTCCTTCCAAACAACTGCACAATTACGATTATAGCGGTCCTTACGCCGGTTTTGAAGGAGCGCTGAATTTTGCCCGGGACGTGGCCATGAGCTTTGCCAGCCCTACCTGGAATTACATCGAGCCTCCCTGGGCCCACCGGCCTTTGCTGGAAGGAACCCTGGTGAAAGGAGATATGGAAAATGCTTGACAGTACACCCAGAGAAATAATCGCCAGAACCGGCGCGGTCATCAATCCGGCCAAAACCTGTCAGCCTATCGGCGCCATGTATGCGGCCTTGGGGATTCACCGCTGCCTCCCCCACAGCCATGGCTCTCAGGGATGCTGCGCCTATCATCGCTCCCATTTGACCCGCCATTTCCGCGAGCCGGTGATGGCTTCCACCAGTTCTTTTACGGAAGGAGCCTCGGTGTTTGGCGGCAGCGCCAATCTGAAAACCGCTATCAAAAATGTATTCACCCTGTACAATCCGGATGTCATAGCCGTACACACCACCTGTCTGTCGGAGACCATCGGGGACGATATCCCCAGCATTATCAAGTCGGCAGCCATCCCCCCGGGCAAAATGGTGATTCATGCCAACACCCCCAGTTATCAGGGTTCCCATGTTACCGGCTTCTCCAACATGACCAAAGGCATGGTGAATTACCTGGCGGAAGCAAGCCTGGAGAACAAGCGGGAGCAGGTGAATATTCTGCCCGGATTTCTCAACCCCGGCGATATGCGTGAAATCAAGCGGCTTACCGCTCTTATGGGGGTGCCTTTCATTATGTTTCCGGACACTTCCGGCAGCCTGGATTCACCTATGAGCGGTCAGTTTAACATGTTCCCCAAAGGCGGCGCCAGGGTGGAGGCCATCCGGGATTCCGGCAATTCAAGCCTGACTCTGGCATTGGGGGAATATGCCGCCTCGGACCCGGCTTACCAGCTGGAGAGGAAGTGTCTGGTTCCGGCAGTGGTTTTACGGACTCCGATCGGAATTCAGGCCACGGATGCTTTGATCATGGCCTTGAGACAGCATTTCGTGGCTGAGGTCCCTGATGAAATTGAAGAGGAAAGAGGACAGTTGGTGGACATCATGACGGATCTGCACTATCACTTTCATGGAAAAAAGGTGGCCATTTTCGGCGACCCGGACATTGTGGCCAGCCTTACGGAGATGGTCCTAAGCCTGGGCATGAAACCCGTTCATCTTCTGACCGGCACCCCCAACACCTCCCTGGACGGAGCCCAGGGCAACTTCGAGGCGACCGTCACGGCCATGCTGGAGGATGCGGGACTGGCAGGGCGGGTCAAAGCCGGCGGCGACCTTTTTGAACTGCATCAGTGGATTAAAAATGAACCGGTCGATCTGTTGATCGGCAACACCTATGGAAAGTATATTGCCCGGGCCGAAGATATTCCCCTGGTGCGGGTCGGGTTTCCCATACTCGACCGGGGAGTGCATTCCTACCTGCCTGTGGTGGGCTACCGGGGAGCCCTGCGGCTCATGGAAATGATCGACAACGCCCTCCAGGACCGGGTGGACCGGGATGCCCGTGATGAGGACCTGGAGCTGATCATGTAAAAAAGGGGGGGAGCGGGTCATGAAAACAGACCGCGGAGAGACGCTGCTGAAAGCAAGAACCGGGTTTATACGCACCAAAGGCGAACGGATGCCAACACAAAGCTGTGAAGCGGACAGTGTTTCCGGAAGCGTGAGCCAGCGGGCCTGTGTGTACTGCGGGGCCCGGGTGGTTCTAAACCCCATTACCGATGCGGTTCATCTGGTGCACGGTCCCATCGGCTGCGCCAGCTACACCTTTGATATCCGGGGCAGCCTGAGCAGCGGGGCGGAGCTTTATCGATACAGTTTTTCCACCGATCTCAAGGAGCAGGACATTATTTTCGGCGGAGAGAGGAAACTTGCGGCAGCCATCGATGAACTGGTGCAAAAATACCACCCGCCGCTGGTACTGGTGTATTCCACTTGTGTGGCGGGGGTTATCGGCGATGATCTGGAAGCGGTGTGCCGGGCGGCGGCGCAGCGGCACGGCATTGCCGTATTGCCGGTGGAATCCAGCGGTTTTGCCGGCAATAAGTCCGAAGGCTACCGGGTGGCCTGTGAAGTCTTGATGCGCCTGATGGAAGCCGGGAATAGCCCGTTGCCGGCTATGGAGCCGGGCATCAATTACCTGGGCGATTATAACCTGGCGGGAGAGTTGTGGATTATTGGCGGTTATTTGCGGCGCATGGGCGTAAAACTGAATGCTGCTTTCACCGGGGACTCCAGTTTGAAAGCTCTGCAGACGGCGCCGGCTGCGGCTTTTAATATTGTTCAGTGCGCGGGCTCCATGGGCTACCTGGCGAAAAGAATGCAGGAGCGATACGGCATACCGTTTTTTCATGTATCCTTTTTAGGTCTTCAGGATAGTGCCGATTCGCTGCGCTTGATCGCATCGGCCACAGGCGATGAGGAGGTCATGGCGCGCACCGAGGAATTGATCGCAGAGGAAGCCGGCCAGGCGGAGCCGTTCATTCAGGCTTACCGGGATAAGCTGAGCGGTAAAAAAGCCGCAGTTTACGTGGGAGGAGGCTTCAAAGCCATATCTCTGATCAAGCAATTCCGCGAACTGGGCGTTGAGGTCGTCATGATCGGCACGCAAACCGGCCGCAAAGAGGAATATGATGAGATCCACAATCTGGTCGAGGACGGCACCGTGATTCTCGACGACGCCAATCCGGCGGAATTGGAACGTTTTATGAGCAGACAGGGAGCGGATCTGTTGGTGGGGGGCGTCAAAGAAAGGCCTCTGGCATACAAGCTGGGGGTTGCCTTCATAGACCACAATCATGATCGCAAGCATCCTTTGAGCGGTTTCGAAGGCGCAGTCCATTTTGCCCGGGAAGTATATCATACCGTTTGCTCACCGGTCTGGAAATATGTTAAGCAAGGAGGATAAAAGGATGGAAGCGATCAAAACGATGCGCCACAGCGTGATTGAAAACCCCTGCCACGCCTGCATGCCTCTGGGAGCGATACTGGCTTTCAAAGGCATACAGGGCGCAATGGTCATTATTCATGGTTCACAGGGGTGCAGCACCTATATGCGCCGGCATATTTCCGAGCATTACAACGAACCCATCGACGTGGCTTCCAGTTCGATCACCGAGCCGGGAACCATCTATGGCGGAAGCGTCCATTTGAAAAAAGGACTGGATCATCTGATTCAAGTCTACCATCCTGAACTGATCGGGATTCTTTCCACCTGTCTGGCCGAGACCATCGGGGAAGATATCGCGCGCATTGCTGCAGAATACACGGTTGAGCGGGACATGGGCGCTTATCCCCTGGTCAGCGTCCCCACACCGGGGTATGGGGGCGGCCACAGTGAGGGCTATTTCCTGGCAGTCAGACACATTATAGCCCGCATCGCCCGACCGGTCCCCAAACACCACCGCATCAACGTAATCGTCCCCCATCTCACCCCGGCCGAGGTGCGGGAAATCAAAAGAATAATGGATCTTATGGGGGTGGATTATATTCTCTGCCCCGATTATTCGGAAACCCTGGACAGTCCATTTGCGCGTCCTTACCAAAAAATCGCCGGCGGCGGCACCAGTCTGCAGGAGCTGGCCATGATGGGCGGAGCGTCTGCCACCATTGAAATGAGCAGGTGCGTAGAGACCCATTTGTCCCCAGGCCGATACCTGGCCGGCACTTTCGAAGTGCCTTTGTATAATAGCCCCGTTCCTGTAGGGATCGAAGCCACCGACCTTTTTGTCAACCTTCTGAAGGAGTTGACCGGCCAACCCCTCCCCGATGTTCTGCAACGGGAAAGAGGCCGCTTGCTGGACGGCATGATCGACTCCCACAAATATAATGCCGAAGGGCGCGCCGTTATTTTTGGCGATCCTGATATGGTCCTGGCCGTCAGCAGCATCTGCATGGAGAATGGGATTGTCCCGGCGGTGGCTGCCAGCGGCGTTCACAGCAAGGCCCTGGAATTGGAAATGCAAACTTTGACAGCGGGCCGGACCGATGTGGCGACTGTGACGGAAACCGACTTGGCAGTGATCAGGGACCTGGCGGTCAAAGCAGAGGCCAACATCGCCATCGGGCATTCCGACGGCAGATATTTGACGGAACGTGAAGGGATTCCCCTAGTGCGCCTGGGCTTTCCGATTCACGACCGGGTGGGAGGACAGCGCCTGGTATCGGTTGGCTATGCAGGCACGATGATGCTTTTGGACCGCATCACCAACTGTTTACTGGACAGTAAGCTGAGCGCTTACCGGCCCCGAATGCTGAAAAAATACTATTCAGAACCTTCCGGCAAATTCTAGAAAATCGAGGTGAACAAACCATGAAATGCACTTGTACGTCGAAATACAGGATTGAACATGACCCGCAGCGGTCAGATGAAAAAACCCGGCAGCATCCCTGTTTTTCCACTGAGGCCCATCGTCAATACGGCCGCATCCACCTGCCGGTGGCTCCGGCCTGCAATCTCAGTTGCAATTATTGCAACCGCCGCTTTGACTGCAATAATGAAAGCCGTCCCGGCGTGGCCAGCGCGCTGCTTACCCCGGAAGAGGCTTGCCGTCTGTATGTCCGGGTACGCTCCCGGCACGACAACATCAAAGTGGTAGGCATTGCCGGTCCTGGAGACGCCCTGGCCAACTGGCCCGCAACACGGCAGACCATCGGTATGATCAAGGAAATGATTCCGGATACCATTTTCTGCCTGTCCACCAACGGGCTCAAACTGCTCAAGTGCGCGGACGCTCTATTGGAACTGGGGGTTAAGCACATCACTGTCACCGTGAACAGCCTGAAAGCAGCCATCGGCGCCCGGATATACCAACAGGTTTGGTTTGAAGGCCGCCGTTATGATGGCGCGGAAGGAGCCCGACTGCTGATCCGAAACCAGTTGGAAGCCATTCAATATCTGGCCGGACGGGGTGCGGTCATCAAGGTCAACACTGTCATGATACCCGGCATAAACGATCGGCATATCCCCGACATAGTGAAAGCAGTCGGCGCCCGGGGAGCTTTTATCAGCAACATCATGCCTTTGATCCCGGCTCCGGGAAGCGTTTTCGAGAACGCCTCCCCTACCGGTGTTCACGAGCTTCATGCCATGCGTCAAAGGTGTGCGTCAGATCTTCAGCAGATGTATCATTGCCGCCAATGCCGGGCCGACGCCATCGGTTTGCTGGGAAAGGACCTGGTCATGGACGGGGCCGGGGGAGAGCTGTGCCCGGTGAAAGCGATAAAAAAGGTGATTTAAAAATTGTCCTATGAAAAGTGGGAAAGAGGAGGAAAAGCCTATGAACGAAGAGATAGCGGTGGTTCTGGGAGGACATGGGAAAACCGCCACCTTGCATGATTCAGCAGAGATTGTCATCTATAAAAAAACCGGCCGGCAATGGAGCCTGTTAAAGGCCATGCCCTTTTGCATCGGGGAGGTCTTCAATCTCCACCAACTGCGTTTAAAAATGAAAGAATTAATTGCCTTTCTGGGTGAGTGTAAGGTGCTCGCAGCATTATCCGTAAGCGGAGCGCCGTACTTTGAGTTGGAAAAGCACGGTTATGCGATTTGGGAGATTAAAGGCAAACCGCCGGCCTTTCTGCAGATGATTCTGGACGAGGAAACCGAATCTGCTTGCAGGGAGGATGGGCTTGACGAAAAGCCCGGGCCGGCGGCCGAGGAGGTATATCCGGGCCATCTGAGGATTTCTCTCCATGGTATGCAGGGATGCGGAAACGGGCTCAGCTCCAAACAAATTCTGCAGCCGATTCTTAAAAAAGGTGAATTTCTGACCCTGGAAATCCTCTGCGATCATGCTCCCCCCTGGCTGGTGGCCAAAATTCTGAGCGGAGAACTGCGCGGCGTCGTGGAGAAAATTGCCGGAAATGAAAGCAGGATACTCATTGCTTACAGTAAGTAGAAGCGACTGGGGATGTTTTTTGTTTCCTGGCGGCTTGCCGGTTGAAAAATAAAATCGCCAGAAACGACAATATCGTCACTACTGTTTTCTTAATCAAGGAATTGCGAAAAAGCGTAATACTCAGCGTCAATGTTATGATAATCATCACGAAACCCTGAAAAAATGGAATCGCTTTAATATTTTATTTTTGCCAGCCTATGGTTTTCATACTTGCAGGATGGCTGCGCAGACACAGGAGACGATTTTCCGGCTTGTTCTAAAGAGCAAACCGGGGAATCATCTCCTGTTTTCATCAATGGACAAATAATCATTGATAAAAATTTTATTATGAAATAGGAATAAACCATAATTATACTGAATAATAACATAAGATAGTATAATTTGGGGGAAATGGGACAGAAGTTCGGCGCCGCTAGGATATGCAATCAGCTTTTAGGGAGGATGGAGATGGCTTTAGTAGAAGTTGTAAAGTATAATGGCACTCCAGACGTTTTTGCCTGGAAATTTCCCAGTGAGGAACTGGGGAACTGGACTCAGCTTATTGTCAACGAATCTCAGGAAGCGGTTCTGTTTAAAGGGGGGCAGGCCCTTGATGTGTTTCCGAGCGGCAGACATACGCTTGAAACAGCGAATATTCCTATCTTAAACAATATCATCAATCTTCCTTTCGGAGGGCACTCTCCTTTTACTGCCGAGGTGTGGTACGTAAACAAAGTGCATTCGCTGGATGTAAAATGGGGCACCGCTTCCCCGATCCAATTGCAGGACCCGAAATACAAAGTGTTTGTACCGCTGCGTTCTTTCGGGCAATTCGGCATTCGAATCGAAGACTCCAAAAAGTTTCTTATCAAACTGGTCGGTACCTTGCCCGTTTTCGACAAAGAAAACCTGGGGAATTATTTCCGTGGCTTGTATTTAACCAAGGCCAAAGATTCCATAGCTTCTTATTTGATCAACAAACAGATCAGCCTGTTGGAGATTAATGCCTACCTTGACGAATTATCCGATCACATCAAAGCAAAGATGGTCCCGGTTCTGGATGATTACGGCATTCAACTGATCAACTTTTATGTGAACGACATTAACGTGCCTGAGGATGACCCGGCTGTCATCCAGCTCAAATCGGCGTTGGCCAAACGTGCGGAAATGGATATAGTCGGCTACAACTACATTCAGGAGCGGTCTTTTGACACCCTGGAAGGAGCGGCAACCAATCCGGGCTCCATCCAGTCCGGCATGATGGGCGCAGGGATCGGCTTGGGCATGGGCGTCGGCGTCGGAGGCAGCTTTGGTTCACAGATGGGGGGCATAAGTCAGAACATCAATGTTAACAAGGAAATGAAAGCATGCCGCCAATGCAATGCCAGCATGGAAAAGGAGGCCAGATTCTGCGGCAATTGCGGCCACGATAACAGTGAAGCGGCCAGCAATAGCAATGAAGTCGTCAAATGCAGCGGCTGCGGGGCTGTTATTGCTAAGGGAGCTAAATTCTGCCCGGAATGCGGAGATGTCTACATCCCTTGTCCCAATTGCCGGGCTGATGTGCCGTCAGGCGCCGGCGTATGCCCGTCCTGTGGGAGTATGATGCCCCAACCGTGCCCGGGATGCGGGTTTATGATCGAAAAAGCACCGGCCAAATTTTGCCCGGAGTGTGGTCTTCCGCTGGTCAAAAAATGCCCGGGCTGCAACGCTGAAATAAAAGGAACGCCCAAATTCTGTCCCGACTGCGGAAACAAACTGTAATAAGCGGGGAAAGGAGGCGGAATAAAAATATGCCCGATAAAATGAAAATGCTTCTAATATTAGGCATAGGCATAATCATCATTGCAGTTACCCTGGTCATATTCCTGGTCGGCTTCTCAAGCGGAGAAAAAACCACGCTGCATTGGCTTTCTCTACTGTTTGTCTTAATTTCGGAAGTGGCCTTGATCGGCGGGCTCATCCTCATGCGCGTCCGTATAGAAACATTGAATGCAACTTTGCTGAAAGCGGGAATAACCTCCACCTTGTTCATCTATTTTGTGATAACCGTATTGCTGGCGGTGTTTAAGCCGTTGTTTGCCGGCAATTTAAATGCATTTATAACCATCCAGGTCACTATGATCGGAATTGCAGCGGCAGCCATCATGGCTTTGCTAATAAGCGCCTCTACTAAAGCTTGATGAGGGGTTAAATTTTTATAAGGAGTTGATTGCGTAATGGCAAGGTTTTTTAAGACGATTTTTGCCGTTCTCGGTTGGGTATGTGTGGCTTTCGCATTTTTGGGTTTAATGGTCAGTCTTGCGGAAGGTATGGATGGAATGGATATATCCATGGTCATATTCTTCGCGGTTGTGGGTGCGGGATTAATCTATGCCGGTAAAAAGAATTCTCAAACCGACAATAATAAAGAATCAATTCAGGTGAATGTTGTACTGTCCGATCAGGCTGGTGCAGGCGGAGAAGCCGGGAAATCGGAGACCACTGAATTGAAGCAGACCGTATGCGCAAGTTGTGGAGCCAGGATTCATGTTGGTTCAGGAGGAACTTGCGAATATTGTGGTTCGCCGGCCATACCAGGTTGATCCATAACGTATAAAGAGGCGGCAGGCTTATGAAAGCCATTTAGCAGGATGTTTACGTTCTGAGCAATATGAGCCATTGCTGCGATTTATCCTTTAAAACGCTTGAAGTTGGGGAAAATATATTGAATAAATTGAGCGAGGGGTGCAGCAGAACAGCTGCACCCCTCGCTAGCCCCGGATATGTTAGTGGAGGGAGCTTTTAAGCAAATCTCTGGCATCCTGATCGCTCAGGTCTACATGATAAAAAAGTTTATAGAAATCCTTAACTTCTTTGACCATATCGATTTTATACAGTTCGGGATAAAAAGTATAGGTCAGCCATTTCAGGCCCAGGAAACGGTTAATTGAAGGTGGACGGTCGAACCAGTTGAAGGGGTAATTAGGAATTTCATACACCTTTTGTGTTTTGACCGCGCTGATATTTCTCCAATCAGCACTGGTGAGGATCTTGTCATAAGCACCTCCCCGGTCGGCTCCCCAGGCCAGGATCACCTCGGGATTCCATTTCAGCACCTGTTCCAGGGATACGCTGCTCATACCGCTGCCGCCTTTGGCTGCCACATCAGCCACATTGACTGTATTAACCAGATTTAACAGCAACCCATGGGGGGAGCTTTTGGGTTCGGTTGCCAGGCCTTCCGGGCCTTCAGCGTAGTATACCCGTAATTTCTTGTTATCGGGGATATTTTGGGTTATATCGGTGACTTCCTGCAGGGTCTCATTGCAATAGGCGATTAATTCCGCAGCCCGTTCTTCGGCCCCTAGAAGCTGGCCGAGGAAGGTCAGGGTCTTTTCAGTTTTATTGATATCATTATCCAGCACTATCACCGGGATATTCAGTTGTTGCTGCAGTTGGTCGGCAGTGCTTATTGACGAATCACTGACCGGATCAGGTCCGATCGAGAATATGACATCCGGTTTGGCCTTAACCAGTTCCTCGGTATTGATCTTCGCATTCATCTGTACCCCGCCCAGGTAAGGCAACTGCTGCACCGCAGGCAGAAGGTATCTTTTTTCTTTATCGGAAAATTGCATAGATGATCCCGCCATCTTTTCCGGAGCGAGACAATATACCATTATCATACCTATGGGGCTGGTGTAATAGACTTTATCAATAGTAACGGGTATGGTCACTGACCGGCCAGCATCATCGGTTATGGTCCTGGTGGATTGGGATGTGCTTGTGGTGGTGCTTGGGGCACAGCCGCTGACAAGGGTGCAAGCCATTATGAATATCATGAGCATGACGACTGCGATTCTGCCATTTTTCGTTTTCAACATTACAAATCCTTCCCCCATTTCTCTTACTTGGTTTCTTTAAGAACTGGCGACGTTATCGATAGTCTTGGGAACTGGAACACATACCTCAACCGTTTTATTCTCAGACACTTTTATGCCGCCGATCCTTGCTCGGATTGCGTACATACTGAACATCGAATCCTCGGTGATCACATCTCCGGGAATACCCACATCCAGTAATCCCCCATCTTTCATCAGCACCACCCTATGAGCACAATAGAAAGCCTGGTCGGGGTCATGAGTTACCATGAGTATGCTCATCCCTTTCCCGGAAAGATCGCGCAAATGTTCAAGCACCTGGTGCTCTCTGCCGAAATCCAGGTTGGCCGTAGGTTCGTCCATTATCAATATCTGCGGCTGCTGCGCCAAAGCCCGGGCGATCAGAACTAGCTGCCTTTCGCCGCCACTAATTTTGGTGTAAATCCTGTCCTTTAAATAGCTGATATTCAATTCTGCCAGTGAATCCTCGGCTATACGTACATCCTCTTCCCCGGGCACCCCCATCCTCGCAAGATAAGCGGTCCTTCCGGTCAGAACAACGTCAATGACCTTGAATGGAAAAGGCGGTACATGCGCCTGAGGTATGTAGGCCATAATTTGAGCACGCCTGGTCAAAGACCATGACTGAATGTCTTCTCCCCCGATCAGGATAGACCCTGAGGAGGGCGATAATAAGCCCAGAATATTTTTCAACAGAGTGGTTTTCCCGCATCCATTCGGCCCTAGAACACAGAGGAACTCGCCGCCGTACATTGTAAAGCTTGCATTTTGAATTACCTGATGCGACGGATATCCAAAGCTTATTCCCCTGATCTCAAGCAAATCTTCACCCCCCGGACCGATGTTGATATACTCCGCTGTTTTGCCCGTTTATATTATTTCCACCCCCTGACGCTGTTTTTGAATATCAGTATGAAAAATGGCACCCCCAGAAGTGCAGTAAGTATTCCCAGAGGCACTTCCACCGAGGCCAGGCAGCGGGCCATATCATCGACTAACAGCAGGTAGCTGGCCCCCAGGATCCCGCTTACTGGCAGCAACACCCGGTAATTAGGTCCGACCATAGCCCGGGCCAGGTGTGGAACGACCAAGCCTATCCAACCGACTATGCCGCACACGGAGACCGCAGCCGCAGTGATCAGAGTTGAGCCTATAATCACGATCCATCTTAGCCGGCGGGTGTTAATACCTAAAGTTCGTGCTTCATCTTCTCCAAAAGCGAGCACATTCAGTTTCCACCTCACCAGGTAAAGGGCACTAAAGCCTATGAGCATTGGCAACAGGATGCTCTCGATATCCCTTTTATCCACCGAGGCAAGACTGCCCATCAACCAGAAAGTAATCTCCGGCAGTTTGTCATTGCTGTCGGCGAAATACTTGATCGCTCCGGTTCCTGAAGAAAATAGGGTACTGATCAATATGCCGCCCAGCACCAAACCCAGGGTGGGATCATAATCAAGGTGCTCATTGATTAAAACGGCTAAGAGCACGGCAATCAGACCGAAGGCAAAGGCACTGGCCTGGACAACATAGATCGACTGAGACAGAAAAATCGTCAGGCAGGCTCCGAACCCGGCTCCCGCTGAGGCCCCCAGGATGTCGGGCGACACCAGGGGGTTTTTAAACATCCCCTGGTAAGCCGCCCCGGCTATGGACAGGGCTGCACCGACCAGCATCGCGACAGTGATGCGCGGCAGCCTGATATTGAACACAACTGTATCCAAATTGCTGGCCCCTGCAGCGCCCGGGCTGAAATAATGGTTGTATAGAGTGGCTAGCAGTTCGGGCAAGGGGATCCCGTAGCGGCCAATGGCAAATGAAAAGAGAAACACCGCGATCGGAATGATCAATAAAACCATTAGCTGTGTTATTCCTAAGTCCAAGCGGTTAAAATATTTGTGCATCCGCTTTCCCCGTACCAATGGTTCCATTAACGTCTGATACAGACCATTTGTCCCCCTTGCTTGAACGCCTTGGTCTTTCCGCCTTCCCGGACAACTTGCCAGCATTCCTTCTCGTCGCGAATAACCATCCCCGCCAAGGCTTCTATCCCATAATTGAAAAGAATCGCAGTCATGGGTACGCTGGGTCCGACCAGTATTACTTGGGCATGATTGGAAACTTCCAGAAGCCTGGGCATGGTCTTATTGATAAATGCAGTGCCGGTAATAAAAACATAATCTTGGTGGGGTAGGATATATTCACTGGCTGAATCGGGATAATCACCAGACTGAGGATTTCTTTCGATTATAGATAGATGACATATTGGATGGAGGGATTCGATTCCGGGAAAATGCCCGATAACTGCTACATTTTTGCCGGCCATTTCCGGTAAGAATCGGACAAACGCATTGGCATCGTTTGCTTCTGAGGTTTTAATAAAATCTTGACCGGTAATCGACATAATATTATCCGGGACATTTAACACCGAGTTAATAGCTGCCTGCCCCAGGGAAGCCAGGCCCATATCCCACGATTTGACGTAAGCAGCCAGCTCTTTAAGCGGCATGCCGACAACACTGGCAGGCTTGTTTTCAGACCTGCCCCCTTTCAAGGTCATTGCCGTGCCGATCCCTTTGGGCGAGCGAATTAAGGTCCAGTGGAGACCGACCATGCAATCCAGTACATTTAGCCCCTCAGGTATCAATTCGATCAGTTCGTTATAGATTTCCCACACGGCGATTCCCTCATTGTCTATAGCTTTTCGTAATATGCGCCATTAGCGCAGGCCCGGCACAAGATCCGGCCGCCCAGCAGTATCTCCCTGCTATCCATGACACTTTCTCCGCATCTCTCACATTTAACCCGACTTAAAGGCTTGCCGGGAAGGTCTTCCGGTTTCAGATTGACTCTTACAGCTTCGACTTTGAATAATTCCTCGTCCGGAATGGCGTTCCAAAAGGCGACAATGTCACCGTTTTCAGGGGCATTTTGTTTGGCTGCTACTGCGATTCTAATCCCCTCATGACTGTTCATATCTATAAATGTAGCCGCCATTTTCCCGTAATCCATCCATTTTAGGCGCCGTTTCCCAAGAGAGCAGCCGGTAACCGAAGATACCGCATCTGCCACGCAGCGATCCGCTTCCACATAAACCAGAAAATCCCGGTTCCGCAAAGGATCGTCGATGCCCAGGTAATTAAGCCCGGCACGAGCCATTCTGACCCCGAATACAATACCGTGGCATATGTGCCCATGGAATCTATGGGCATTTTCAATATCCCGCTCAAAACAATTCGTCATGTTTTTCAAAAACCTCACTTTTTCGTTTTACAGAAATAAATCCTCCGCAACGCCGGTATTTAACAGCTTGTATTTCAGCTACAGTCGCCAAGGCTATTTCTGCCGCCGTCTGTCCTCCGATATCAAGGCCAATAGGTAAATGAACCCGTTCGAGAAGTTCATCCGCAATCCCCGAAATTTTCAGTTGGCTAAAATAGGCGGTTACCTTACGTTTGTTGCCTAAAATTCCTATGTATCTGGCTGGCGATTTGATTACCGCATGCAATGCTGGGGGATCAAATTCATGGTTATACGTAGCTAATACAATGCTGGTGGTCTCGTCAATATCACAAGCTCTCAGCAACGCGACAACGTCTCCCCACAACAGTTCGCTGGCTTCAGGAAATCTTTCCCGGGTAAGCGTTATAGCTCTGTGGTCAATTACAGTTATCCGGCAGCCCAGAATAGCCGCGATTTTATAAATGTTCCAAGCAACATTTCCTGAGCCGGCAATGATTAACTTATCATTGTCGGCGGGTGTATTAACTAAAGATTCATCCCGGTTAACTTCCAACTTGCAGCCCCACTTTTCAGGTTCTGATGAAGTTCTGTAATAAAATGGAGATAGTCTCCCCAACAGACAGAAGGGACTCTAATTTCAAATTAAGAGATGTCCGTTGACCAATTTAGTGTTACGGTGGGCAGACAACTATTAAGAGTGATTGGCATGGAATCTCTGACTTCTGATATATTATTTCAA
>NZ_DIPG01000101.1:35292-68049 GCF_002426325.1 Syntrophomonas sp. UBA5494
AATCGTAACGTTTCATAACTGACTATTAATCGAAATCTATCGTTAGCTAACAATGACAAATCTCTCCTCAAACAACGTAACGAGTCACGAATACGGCAAAATATGTGGCCTCTCCTTTCCTTTCCTGCATGAAAACGGGTCTTTTTCAAAATAATAAGACTGACTATTACTGGGAGAGACGCATTTATCATGAAATGGTTCCAATGGTTAGCCAAAAAAGGAATATCCCCTAATAACTCCCCTGCTGAAGGCGCAAATGCCAATACTGCTAATGTACCCGTATATACGGGGGCTCTGCCTGATACGCCGGTAAGCCTCCATCTTGATGAAAATATTCAGCAGCTGAAATCAATTCTGGGTGAGCAGGTGGATATAATATACCGCCGTATCCGCTTGGGACCAAGCCCGAATAACCCGGCCTGCATCGTCTATATCGAGGGTTTGGTGGACACGCCAGTTCTAAATGAGGACATCGTCAAGTCTCTGATGCTCTTTACAAAACAGGGTGATTTGAAAGCCGGCAAAAGCAGTATTCGAGATGATATCCTGAATTCCGTCCTTACCGCCTCAAATGTATGTGAATCATGCAATATAAAACAGTTGGTTGCCAGTGTGCTGTCAGGAGAGGTTATATTACTGGTAGAAGGCCTGAATGCAGCCTTCCTCATCGACATCAAGGCGCACGCCGAGCGGGCCATCAGCGAGCCCCCTTCCGAAGTGCTGGTCAGAGGACCCAGAGAAGGCTTTAATGAAACCTTGAAAACCAATATGACCATGATCCGCCGGCGCATTAAACATCCCCGGCTGAGGTTTTCAACTATGCCTATAGGAAGGATCACAGCTACCGATGTTGCCCTGGTCTATATCGAGGGCATAGCCGCCCCTGATCTGGTCAACGAAGTCAAACAACGCCTGCAGCGTATCGATATAGATGGCGTTTTGGAAAGCGGTTATCTGGAGGAACTGATCGAAGATCACCCCTTTTCACCCTTTCCGCAGATGCACCATACCGAAAGGCCGGATAGGGTAGCTGGGTCCTTATTGGAAGGACAAGTGGCCATCCTCTGCGACGGCAGTCCTTTTGCCTTAATCATGCCAGCGCAGTTAGCCTCCTTTATCAATTCGCCTGAAGATCACTATGAGCGCTACATATTAAGTACTGCTTTGCGCCATGTGCGCTGGATATCTTTCGGGATTTCACTTTTTCTTCCTTCTCTATATATCGCTATAACCACCTTTCACCAGGAAATGATCCCCACCCGCCTCCTGGTAAGCATATCGGCCTATCGCCAGGGCTTGCCGTTCTCTACGCTGATAGAGGCGTTGATGATGGAGTTTATATTCGAAGTATTGCGGGAGGCCGGGGTACGCCTGCCCCGGGCTATCGGCCAGGCGGTGAGCATCGCAGGAGCCCTGGTCATCGGCCAGTCGGCGGTAACTGCGGGCATTGTGTCCCCATTGATGGTTATAGTTGTGGCGGCCACCGGGATCGCCTCTTTTACCATACCTTCATATAGTCTGGGCATAACCATCCGCTTATTTCGTTTTCCCTTGATGCTGTTGGCAGGCGCCTTCGGCCTGTTCGGGGTGTCAATCGGTTTTATCCTGCTGGTGATCCATACTGTCAACTTACGTTCTTTTAGCGTCCCTTATCTATCCCCCCTGGCCCCTCTGCAGACCAAAGATTTAAAGGATATACTGGTGCGCGCTCCACAGTGGAAAATGAATATGCGGCCGCGGGAGTACGGACAGCTCAACCCTACCCGCATGGCTCCCGGCTTGAAACCAGGCCCTCAGCAGGGCAGCAATAATGGTGGGAGGAAGCAGACATGATGAAACAATCCGTCGTCCTTATCTTGCTGCTCTGTGCAAGCCTGCTCTTAACCGGTTGCTGGGATCGGCGCGAGGTTGAGGAATTGGGGATTGTGCATGGTATCGCCATCGAGTCGGCCGGCAATAATCGGATAAGGGTGGTGTTTCAATACATCAATACTTCGATACAGGGCGGCGGGGGCGGCGGAGGCAGCGGAGAGAATACCATAACTTTTCAAAAGCCCTACCGCAATCAGGTGATAGAGGCGGATTCCGTTTATGATGCTGTCAAACAGCTTCCTCAGGAAACTGTAGCCCGGCGTTTTTTTGCCCATACCGAAGTTCTAATCGTATCTGAAGAATTCGCCCGCGAACGTGGTATTACGGAAATCTCCGATTATATAAGCCGCGATCCTCAGTTTAAACCCAATATCTGGCTCCTGGTGGGGCGCGGCAAAGACATGGCAAGCCTGATGGATACTCCGGGAGTTATTTCACCGATTCCTACCCTGCGGGTCAGTAATGTATTGGAGCACCAGGACGTTGTTTCCTCTTATGCGCCCCTTAGATTGGGAGAATTTATTAGAACGCTGGAGTGCACCTCCGAACAGCCCTTTACCGCCGTCCTCGAGGCTACCCCCAATCCTTCCCGGCCGGTTGAAGCCGGACATGGGATACTCGACGGCCAGGTCCCTGAGCCTGCTAATAGGCTAGCTATTAATGGAACGGCTTTGTTTAAAAATGACAAAATGGTGGGATGGCTTAACCAGCAGGAGAGCCGCGGCCTGTTATGGCTGCGAAACGAGGTAAAACAAGGCATAATAAAGTTTTCCCTGCCCGGTGTTGAGAACGGGATGGCAGCAACAGAAATATATAGGACCCATACCAAAGTAACACCTGTGTTGAAAAATGGCCAAATAATAGTGAATGTCAAGATTGATGCGGAAACCGTGGTTCAAGAAGTGACCCGCAGTTTTCCCATGGATGACACCGAAGATATTCAAAAAATTGAGGAGGCCCAGAATCAGGCGGTAATCAGAGAGGTTCAATCGGCCCTTGATAAAGCCCAAAAGCAAATGCAGGTAGATCCTTTTGGCTTTGGCCAGGCTATTCACCACAAATACCCGGAACTATGGCAACAGATGAGACCGGACTGGGACGAGGTTTTCCCTGAGATACCGGTAAACCTCGAAGTGAATACTACCATCAGACTTACCAATCTGACATCCCGACCGATAGATTTTGAGACCGAACCATAAACCTCAAGGGAGGATTGTTTTTGATCTATTTCTATATAGTATTGTTGCTTATAATAGCCTTTATTGAGATTTCTTACCTGGCTCATCGGAAATACTGGGGAGAATTGTTTGTGACAGCCGGCCTTTTGCTTATAAGCCTGGTGTACGGTATAGCTTTTATGCAGGATTGGCAACTGCCAACTTTAAAAGAAGGGGTTGAGATCATGTTTACGCCGGTTACTCATTACTTGGAGGGTTTATTCGGCTAATTCGTTTCAGGAGGAAATGGTATTGAAAGAAAGCAGTACATATAAAATCGGTGCTTATACCATAGTCGCCATACTGGTGACCCTCGTAGGGACTACCTCGGTTTTGTTCACTCCTTATATAACTGTTGATACGGCCCGGCATGATGCCTGGATTACACCGTTTACTTCATTTTTGCTGGGCTTATATGTCATTTTTGTATGCTGCTGGCTGGGAAGTATCTTCCCGGATAAGGGCTTTATCGAGTACCTTCCTTTGATCATGGGCAAATTTATGGGTAAATTGATCGGGTTTGGCTATATACTTTTTTTCCTGTGGTTTACGGTGACAGTGTTGGCCGAAGCTCTGGCCCTATTGTTTGGGATCGGCATCTTTCGGCTGACCCCGGAGTTAGCGGTGGGGTTGCTGCTATTAATAGCTACCACCTACGCGGTATCTTATGGAATCGAGTGTATCAGCCGCAGTATATGGTATGTATGGCTCATCACAGTGGTCTTTTTCGCAGCAGCCGTATTTATGGCTGCACCGATGGTAAATCTCTCCATCCTGCAGCCGGTCGGAGAATCTGGTCTGAGCGCGATTCTTAAAAGCGGACTTTTGTCCCATGCTTTTAAAGGAGAAATGCTATTTCTGGTGATTCTTTTTCCCTATGTCCACAGCCGGCGCGATGCCCTGGCAGGCGGGATTATCGCCTTGGTCCTGCTTACTATTTTTATCTCTTTAACCATAGTATTGTGCATCACCATTATGGGCGTCGAGACTACGGCCAGGAGTTATTTTTCGATATTTTCGCTGGGCGATTATTTAGAGGCCACCGGAATTAAAATCGTCCTTGCCACAACCTGGATCCTGATTTTCTGGGGTAAAGTCACCCTGGGTCAGTTTGCACTTACTATAGGTTTATCCCAGCTATGCGGATTCAACTCCAACCGGGCTTTAATCCTACCGGTTGCGATGTTGCTCTTAATTTTATCACAGGTATTTTATCCCAGTGCTACTGATCTGTTCAGCCATGTCGGTGATTCCTTCCCGGGATTGGCATTATTCACCGAGTACCTCATCCCCGGTCTGCTGCTCCTGGTTGCCGTAACCAGGCAGAAATTGGGTCAGCTTGACAACCAACCTCAGCAAGTTCAGGCCCCTCCTGCTAGTCAGTCATAATTATGGGGACTATAGCACTATATTGTTAGCCTATTGAAATAAATTCATGACTGTTGTACAATTAAAATGCGCAATAGTCATGGAGGCATATAAATGCGATTGGAACATCACATATTTCTAACATTGGTCATCACGGCGGCGATTGTTACCGGTTCCACTCTTGGGGTGGCCGCTAACTTCCCCTATATATTGAATCAGACTGAAAAATCCCAGAGTCAGCAGATGATTGTGCAGGGGCAGCCTGCAGAAGCGGTTAAAGCAGATACCGAAGCCAATTCCCCCGCAACCTCGGCAATCTATGGGGGCAGTCCGGTATCCAGCGCTGATGTAATGGTAATTACATCAGCAGAAAAGAAGCAGATTATAGAAATGCTTAAAAGCCTGGGCATGACTGACGAAGCCGACTTATCTGCATTTATAAAAGGGTTTCAGCAAAAGCACGCCCTGGACGCCACCGGTTTGTTGGATTCCAAAACACTTCACTTCATAATGGAAGAAGCCAAACTTCTCAAAGTCGATAATACAACCCGCCAGGCCAGCCTGAACTAGCTGGGTTGCCAACCCCGTCCTTTGACATGAAATAACGGAGCCAACCGCTGGTTGGCTCCGTAATGATTTCCGAATAGAATGAATTCTAGTATTTGAAGAATCCCTCGCCGGTCTTGCGGCCCAGTTTGCCTGCGCGAACATATTTAACCAACAGCGGACAGGGGCGATATTTGGGATCACCAAATTCTTTGTAAAGGGTTTCCATGATCTTCAGGCAGATGTCCAGACCGATCATGTCAGCCAGGGCCAGCGGTCCCATGGGATGCCCGGCGCCAAACTTCATGGAGGTGTCGATGTCAGCCTCATTGGCTACGCCTTCCATTAAAGCATACATACCTTCATTCAGCATGGGGATCAAGAGGCGGTTTACCACAAAGCCAGGGGCTTCATTGATTTCTACCGGGGCTTTGCCCATCTGAACGGAAAGGTCTTTGATGAAGTCATAGGTAGCCTGGCTGGTGTTGGCGCCGCGGATGACTTCAACCAGTTTCATGGCCGGTACCGGATTGAAGAAGTGCATGCCGATAACTTTGTCGGCTCTGCCTGTAGCGGCAGCTATTTCGGTCACGCTCAATGCGGATGTGTTGGAGGCCAGAATACATTCGGGTTTGCAGATCTCATCCAGTTCTTTGAAGATGGTCTTTTTAATATCCATAACTTCCAGAGCAGCTTCAATGACCAGATCGCAATCAGCCGCGGCAGCCATGTCAACGGTGCCACTGATTCTGCCCATAACCGCAGCTTTGTCCTCTGCGCTCATTTTGCCTTTGTCTACGTTCTTGCCCAACAGTTTGTCAATACCGGCAATACCTTTGTCTACAAATTCCTGCTTAATGTCGCGCACAATTACTGTGTGGCCAGCCTGAGCGGCAGTCTGCACAATACCGGCACCCATTGTCCCAGCACCCAAAACCATAATTTTCATTCCCAATTCCCTCCTAATATATATATATTTGTGGCGTGATAATTCCTTCTACATCACTTTTCCAAAATCCTTCTTTTTGAATATTTTTTCACAAGTGTAGGAGCCTATCACAAATAGCAAAAGAATGCTAAAGACCCATTATTTCACCCGGGCGAAACCCCGGTATATGGCGCCGCGAGGGGTATCCACGGTAATTAACATCCCGTCTTTAAGCACTTGGGTGGCATCCTGCACTCCAACCACCACCGGTATTTTATAGTTCAATCCCATAATCGCAGCGTCAGATGTAAGCCCCCCGGCTTCGGTTATAATAGCCTTTATTCTGTCAAGGTATGGCACCAGGCTGCTGTTTGCATGGGCTAAGACTACAATATCACCTTCCACCAGACGGTGCAGGTCATGATCATTCTGAATCACCACTGCACGCCCCATAACAGGTTCGTGCCCGATTCCGCTGCCCCGAGCCACAATGTCTCCCACCACATAAACCTTCAGTAGATTAGTTCCTCCAGGGGTGCCTGCCGGAATGCCGGCGGTCAAGACCACCAGGTCACCATGTTTGATATAACTTCCTTGTAAGGCGGCCTGAACCGACTGCTCAAACAGCTCGTCAGTGCTGGAGCTGCCCGCTATCAGGGTCGGATATACCCCCCATACCAGAGCCAGTTTGTTCAGAATGCGGGGTTTGGGAGTAGCGGCCACGATGGTAGCCTGGGGCCGGTATTTCGATATCAGCCTGGCGGTGTGGCCGGTGTGTGTGGCGCTCAGAATAGCCGACGCATCCAGATTCATGGCGGTGGTGCAGGTGGCGTAACTGATGGCATCGGCCACTGTGGAAGTGCCTAAAAAACGCTTTTCCCGCAAAAAATCCTCATATGGCAAGACATCTTCAGCCCGGCGGGCGACACGCGCCATGGTTTCGACCACCTGCACCGGGTATTTACCTGCCGCGGTTTCCCCGGAGAGCATGATGGCATCGGCGCCATCGAATATTGCGTTGGCCACATCTGAAACCTCAGCCCGGGTGGGTCGGGGATTGTTTATCATCGACTCCAGCATCTGGGTGGCGATGATAACCGTCTTGCCGGCAGCAATGCATTGCTTGATAATCTGCTTCTGCACCAGCGGCACTTCTTCGGCCGGAATCTCCACCCCCAGATCTCCGCGAGCCACCATCATCCCGTCAACAACCTTTATAATGCCTTCTAGATTGTCGACCCCTTCCTGACTTTCAATCTTGGCAATAATATCTATATCAGCATGATTTTCTTCCAGTATGCGCCGTATCTCCAGGATATCCTCCGCTGAACGCGCAAAAGAAGCGGCAATAAAGTCAAGCTGATGTTTAATGGCAAACTCAATATCCTGCCGGTCCTTTTCACTTAAAAAAGGAAGGTTAACCCTGACCCCGGGCACATTTATCCCTTTGCGCTCGCCTAATTCCCCGCCGTTTAAGACCCGGCAGACGATGTCCGTACCGGTGGTCTCCTCGACTTGCAGGCTGATCAAACCGTCTGCCAGGAGAATGCAGTCCCCTTTACTCATTTCAGCCGGCAAATTGGGGTAGCTGACCATGACCTGTTTTTCATCGCCGGGCACTTCACGAGTGGTAAGGGTAAACACATCCCCGGCTTTGAGATTTATCAGGCCTTGTCGCAGAGTACCGGTTCGAATCTCCGGTCCTTTGGTGTCCAGCATAATAGCTACAGTTGCGCCGGATGCTTTAGCGGCAGCGCGAATATTGTCCACCCGCTGCCTATGTTCGCTATGGGTGCCGTGGGAGAAATTTAATCGGGCTACGTTCATGCCCGCTCTGATCATTTTTTGCAGCACCTCGACCGCTTCGCTGGCCGGGCCGACGGTGCAGATTATTTTCGTCTTGCGCAATTGCTAGCCTCCCTTATGCAAACCGGTTTTTAAGTCGATAATACCCGCGCAATCTCAAACATTCCCAGTTCAGGCGTCTTGTGTCCGTTTATAACCTCCCCTAAAGGGATGGTATAAAAGCGGTCATCCTGTCCGGCCACCATGACATTGGATTTGCCGCGCATGATGGCATCAATCGCGGCCTTGCCCATGTAAGAAGCCAGGATCCGGTCAACAGCCGTCGGGGTGCCGCCCCGCTGCACGTGGCCCAAAATGCTGATCCGGGTGTCTCGACCAGTCGCGGCCAAAATCTCCTCTCTCAACTTCATAATCGGATAAACCCCCTCAGCCACAATAATAATGCTGTGCAATTTGCCGCGGTCGGTTCCGCTTTTGATTTTTTCTATGACCTGCCCGATATCCGGTTCTATTTCAGGAATAAGGATGGACTCGGCGCCACCTCCCACCCCTGAGGCCAGGGCGATTTCCCCGCAGCGCCTTCCCATAACCTCGATGATGAAGACCCGGCCGTGACTGGTAGCGGTGTCACGAATATTATTGATGGCGCTTAAAACGGTATTTACAGCCGTATCATACCCGATGGAACGGGTGTAGACCACATCATTATCAATGGTTGCGGGTATGCCTATCACCTGCAGTCCTTCGCTTTCGCCGGACAGCTCATAGCCCCCGCGCAGACTGCCATTTCCGCCGATAATGACCAAACTGTCAATTCCCAGACGGTTCAGATGTTCCCGGGCCCGGTCCCGCCCTTCATTGAGCATAAAATCCTTGGAGCGCGAGGTATGCAGAATGGTGCCGCCGCGATGAATAATATCAGCCACTGAGCCGGGAGACATCTTTCCAAATTGACCTGACATCAACCCTTCAAATCCCCGATATACGCCGTAGACATCCATGCCCTCATAGATAGCTGTTCTGACTACTGCTCTTATAGCGGCATTCATGCCCGGAGCATCCCCGCCACTGGTTAATACAGCTATGCGTTTCAAGAAGAGCCCTCCTTGCTGCTAATACGGATGGTGATAGTACAGCAGTCAAGTTTAGTAACAAGAGGCCGGGATCAAGCTTTGGGATTACTTTTACCGGCAGCGCCCCCCTCGCTGTTGGTCGTCCCGTAGCGGTGGGAAACCTCTGCCTTTCCACGCACTTTGACTGCTGACGTGTGCTCTGTGAACTGGAAAATCATAACTTCGCCTTTATCGAGTTTTTCGGTGTGATGAAATTTGGTCTCCCGCCCTCGGGTCAATCCGATAATGGTAACGCCATTTTCCAGAGCCTTAATGATAATATAGTCTTGTCCGATGTAGCCATCATTCATGCACTGTCCCTCCTACTGTGACCGGATTATCAAGCGGTGGCTATACATACCAGGAATGCCGCACTCCGGCGATCTCCAACAGTGATTGTTTAAAACCCAGGTTGGCTTCAACCCGGAATTCATCATTGAGCACCACTCTTTTCCCCGGCATATCCAAAACCACCGGGATTCCACCCGGATGCTGTTTGAGTCTGGCCAATAACTGCTTTTTGCTTGCAGCAATCTGATCGCCGTTTAACCCGATATGCATCTCGCTAATACCGGACTCCAGCTTAAATGCCTTGCGCATAACTATTTTGGGGGTTTCTTCCCGATGGTCATAATATCCCTCAATTACGAGTCCGGCATCAGCCTGGAGGACATCCATATTCTGCCTTAATGCCGAAGGAAATGCCAGGACTTCTATGCGTCCGCTCAAATCCTCCAAAAAAAACTGGGCATAGAGATCCCCTTTGCGGCTGGTGCGGCGGGCAAGATGCAAGACCATGCCGGCCAAACGCACATAGGAATCATCTTTCAGGCCGGGCAGGTCAGCGACCTGATGACTTATCAGCAAAGGCAATAGTTCGCTGTACTCATCCAGGGGATTAGCTGAGACGTAGAAACCCAAGACCTCTTTTTCCCGGGTCAGGCGTTCTTTAACCGACATCTCGCCTTTTACGACCGGAGATGGTTCATCGACCATGGTCTCACTGGGCGCGAACAAAGACATCTGCCGGCTGGCATGATCCAGTTTGAGCTGAGCCGCTATTTCCATGCACTCATCCATAATTGACAGGGCCTCTTTGCGGCTAATCCCAACGCTGTCAAAGCATCCCGCAACAATGAGGTTCTCCAGCATGCGCTTATTGATCTGAGTCAGGTCGATACGCTTGCAGAAGTCAAACAGCGATGAAAAAGGCTGCTGCTTGCGAACCCTGACCACATTTTTGACCGCGTTAATACCTACGTTTTTGATGGCTCCCAATCCGAAGCGAATACCTCCCGCAGTCACGGTGAAGTTTTCAAAGCTCTGGTTGATGTCCGGAGGCAGGATCTTTATTCCCATTCGCTGGCATTCGCGCAAATAGTAAACCACTTTATCCTGGCTGTCGATTATGCTGGTTAAAAAAGCACACATATACTCTATGGGGAAATGAGTTTTTAAATAGGCGGTCTGGTATGAAATCATGGCATAAGCCGCAGAATGGCTTTTATTGAAACCGTAGCCGGCAAAGCTTTCCATAAGATCGAACAGGTGTTGGGCCACCTGCGGTTCGATTTCATTGATTCGCGCGCCACAGACGAATTTGTCCCGCTGGGCTTTCAGCTCCTCGGGCTTCTTCTTGCCCATAGCCCGGCGTAATACGTCGGCTTCCCCCATGGAGAAATTGGCCAGGACACTGGCGATCTGCATCACCTGTTCCTGATAAAGTATCACCCCATAGGTTTCTTTCAGGATATCCTCCAAACGCGGGTCTAAATATTGGATCTCCTGACGGCGATGCTTACAATTTATAAAGTCCTCGACCATTCCGCTCCCTAAGGGACCCGGCCGGTACAAGGCGATAACGGCGATTAAATCCTGGAAACGGCTGGGGGCTAAATCTTTCAGAATGCGCCTGAGGCCATCGCTTTCAAGCTGGAACACCCCTATGGTGTCCCCCCTGGATAATAGCCTATATACCTGGGGATCATCCAAAGGCAGTCGGTCCATATCCAGTTCGACCTTTTTGGTATGCTTGATGATCTCCACCGCACGGTCAATTACCGTCAAGGTGCGCAGTCCCAAAATGTCCATTTTTAAGAGCCCGATATCTTCTACTGTTTCCTTGGTAAATTGAGTCACGGTATGACCTTCCGGGGTCTTTTGCAGAGGCAGGAGGGCGCTTAAGCTTTCCTTGCCGATAACCACCCCGGCGGCATGTATGGAAGCATGCCGGGGCATTCCTTCCAGGGCTCTGGCTGTGTCTATGATCTGCTGGGTATTGTAATCACTTTGAAAAGCCTTGACCAGATCTGCCGACACCTGCAGGGCTTTATCGATGGTGACTCCCAGTTCGGCAGGGATCATTTTGGCGATCCGATCCACTTCCCCATAAGGGATATCTAGCGCCCGCCCTACGTCACGGATAGCCGCGCGCGCGGCCATAGTGCCGAAAGTGATGATCTGCGCCACCTTGTCGGCGCCGTATTTTTCTACAATATAGCCAATCACCCGATCCCGTTTCTCGAAACAGAAGTCAATATCTATATCGGGCATGCTCACCCTCTCCGGATTAAGAAAACGTTCGAACAAGAGGCCATAGGCCAGCGGATCGACGGTGGTGATTCCCAGAACATAGGACACCAGGCTGCCTGCTGCGGAACCGCGGCCCGGTCCTACAGGCACCCCATTGTTTTTAGCCCAATTGACCAGATCCTGCACGATTAAAAAATAGGCGGCAAAACCCATTTCATTGATAACCCGGATCTCATATTCCAAACGCTCCACAGTCTCCGGAGCTGGCGAAGGATACTTTTGCTGAAAGCGCTCCCGGCTTAATGCCGCCAGGTAATCCTCCGGGGTCGATCCATCTGGAATATTATAATAAGGTAGATGAAAGGTCCCGAATTGAAAGTCGAAATTGCAGCAGTCGGCGATGGCCATGGTATTGGCGATGGCATCTGGCTGGGCTGCAAATAATTCCGTCATTTCCTGCCCGGATTTAAGATAAAACTCACTTCCCGGGAAACGCAGGCGCTGTTCATTGGTCACTGCCGTTCCTGTTTGTATACATAATAAGACATCATGTACCCGGGCATCTTTCTTCCTGATATAATGCACATCATTGGTGGCTACCAGCGGGATTCCGGTCTGCCGGCTGATATCTGCCAGGGTTTTATTGACTATTTGTTCCTCAGGCATGCCATGGTTTTGAATCTCCAGGTAAAAGCAGTTCCTGCCAAACCAGGACTGATATTTTAAAGCCAGCTCTGCAGCCTCAGTATGCCTTCCCGCCAGAATTAGCTGGGGAATCTCCCCGCCCACACAGGCCGATAAGGCTATTAAGCCTTCACTGTATTGCTGTAATAGTTCATGGTCAACCCGCGGCTTATAATAAAAGCCTTCCAGATAGGCCCTGGTGACCATCTGCACCAGGTTGCGGTAACCAGTTTCATCCCGGCACAATAAAACCAAATGGTATTGATTGGCGTCCAGGCGGGCCTCTCTGTCAAGCCGGCTGCGGGGAGCCACATAAACCTCGCAGCCGATAATCGGTTTAATTCCTTGTTTTTTAGCCTCACGATAGAAATCCACCGCCCCGTACAACACTCCGTGATCGGTGATGGCCAGTGCCGGCATATCCAATTCTTTGGCCTGGGCCACCAGGTCTTTAATGCGGCAAGCTCCATCTAACAGGCTGTATTCGGTATGATTATGCAAGTGGACAAAATTAGGCATTGCAACTTTCTCCGTCATGCTTATAGCACCATGGTAACGTCACACCAGGTTCCCCCGGTGATGGCGGTCAATTGCTCACAGCTCACCGGCACTGCGGTATTGGGCGTACCGGCCGCAGCGTAGACTACCGGGAAACGCTTCAGACTGTCATCCAAATAGATAGGCAAATCAGATTTCATAGCAAAAGGGCACACTCCTCCGACTGGAAAACCAGTGACCTCCAGAACCTCATCAGGGGCTGCCATTCGCAGCCGTGAGGAGCTTATCTGCTTCACTTTTTTGTTGTCGATCCGGGCATCGCCGGTGGAGACCACCAGCAGGTACTCGCCTTTCTTATCTTTAAGCAGAATGGATTTGGCGATCTGCGCCACTTCGGTTCCAAGAGCCTGGGCTGCCAGAAAAGAAGTGCTGGTATCCTGATCAAACTCAATCACCTTTATTGATGGATCTTTGCTGTAGAGATATTCTTTGACTTTTTCGATAGCAGACATGGTTAATTTTAACTCCTTTAATCGACTTAAACCTTTTTCATTATAACCCAAGGTTGATTCTACATGTAGGGTAACCATGGGGTTTACGTGTCGGGGGACAAAAAAGGAACGCCCCCTTTTGTCCCCCGGCTCAACAGGCAAAGGGGCTATTCCTCTCGAAATAGCCCCTGCGCAATAATTATTTTGAAGGGTTAGGGAAGGAAGATACCCTCTGGGTCCACCCTGTTGTAGAGCAGATAAATTTCTTCCTCGGTCGGTTTTTCAGTTTCACCTTTGCATCTCGAAATATTGAGGTCAAAACTGCAGTTGTCTTTGACTTGCTCGGCGGTAAATCCAGGATGAACCGTATCCAGGTAAATAACTCCGTTCTCATCGAAGCGGAACACGCCCATGTTGGTTATGACAGCAGTGGGGCCGCCTTCGGCAAATTTGCCGAACACTTCTCTGCGGTGTACGAATTCTCCAGAAGGCCACTTAGGGAGCCGCCAACCCGGCGAAGTGATGTAATCAACGTGTTCTTTAAACCTGCGTTTTTCCTGAACCATGATGAATACGGTTCTCTTGGCAAAGGAATTAATATCGGGGTTGCCGCCGCTGCCAGTGAAACGCTTCGAAGGAGCCGAATAATCACCCACCACGGTAGTGTTGACATTGCCATACTGGTCGATTTCAGCCCCGCCTAAGAAGCCAAGATCCACATAACCGCAATGAAGCTGGCCATAAAAAGCTTCAGTCAAGCCGGCTGCAATGGATGCCTGCCAGGCGCAGCGGGAGTCACCCACAGAAGCGGGTAAATCCAAAGCCCTGCCATCTACGCTGCCTGCTTCATAAATACATACCGCGTTGGGTTTATCAGTCACCTGAGCAAGCAGGATAGCCAGCATGGGCAGGCCGGTGCCGGCGAAAACTACGTCGCCATCATTTACCTCTCTGGCAGCCGCAACTGCTAATAGATCAACCGGTTTGTAATTGGTAGCATAGTTTTTCGCCATTTATCTCGTCCCCCTTTTCACCGCTGTTGAGTAACCTAAGACTGAGTTGGCTTTCAGCTTCGTCAAGCGGTTAACGCCCAATTTCTCAATGTATTCCTCATGAGAAGCGACTCCAAATATCCATTCCGCAGCCCATTGGTCAAAGGTCTCCTTGCTCTTGGAGGCAGTGTAAAAGGCCTTGATGAAATCAGCGTCTACATCGTAGTAGAACTGTGATCCAGTGGGGTGGGCCGACCAAGGCAGTTCAACCACATAATCAATCGCGTATCCCGTGGCCATATTCTTTTCCGGTTCCTGGCGGAGATAGGAGTCCGGAACGATTTCCTCAGCGATGACAATAACCTTGTCAGCTGCTTTAATGGCTTCCATGTCAACATAGCGCTGGGCAAACATCCGCACTGTACCTTCATCGCCGACTTGAGAGGCATATATTATGGCCCAATCGGGATTGGCCGCAGGCATCAACAAGATGTCACCCTTATTGTACATTTTGTCTTGAATGATGTCGTATTTTATCATTGGAATCTTGGGATTAGACCCGTCACGCAGCCCGGCTTTCTTCAAATTATCAAACTTGGGATTCAAGATGTCCGTGCCCATGGAAAGGGCAGTGGGGAAAAAGGGCAGGCCATAGGCGCCGGCCAGCAAACGTGCCACGCACTGGGCATGGCTGTAATCCTCCACTATAATTGATCCTTCAATCTGGCCCCGGGCAACCGCTTCACCCAATTTCCCATACAGCTCATGACCAACCCAGCAAGATTCCCACATCTTAATACACCCGGCGCCGGCCAGAACCTCGGTGTGAGTGCCGCCGTTTACTTCAAACAAATGCAGGTCTTTCTTACCCTGGCGAACCATCTCATAGACGAAGGCCATTGGCCGCCGCCAGATGGTGAAACCACTGAAGGTTAGGAAATCCCCGTCGTTGATTAAAGCAACCGCTTCTTTCAATGTGACTTTTTGTGGTTTACCCATTAAAGTACCTCCTCCTTGTCGTCAAATCTCTCCTCTACTGGTCGTAAATCTCTAAGTATCAACACGCCGTTGGCAGCCTTATGGGGTTTTCCCGCCCCGCAAGCGCGGGGCGGGAAATCTGTATCCTACCACTTTCCAATCACTCCACGGCCAATGATCATGCGCTGGATCTGGTTGGAGCCTTCATAGATCTGGGTGATCTTGACGTCTCTCATCATACGTTCGATGGGGAATTCGCTGCAGTAACCATATCCGCCCATCAGCTGTACACAGTTGGTGCAGACCTCCATGCTGGTGTCGGTGGCGAATTTTTTGGCCATGGAGGCTTCTGTTCCATGGGGGAGGCCGTTGTCTTTCAGCCAGGCGGCCCTATAGACAAGAAGCTGAGCTGCATCCAGAGCCGTGGCCATATCGGCTACCATGAACTGCACGCCCTGATTGGCGGCCAGCGGTTTGCCGAACTGCTGTCTCTCCTTGATATAGTTAACGGTATATTCCAGAGCGCCCTCGCCTATGCCAAGTCCCTGGGCCGCTATGGTAACGCGTCCCCCGTTCAGAAGTCCCATGGCTACCTGGAACCCGTTGTTCTGCTCACCCAGCATATTTTCTTTCGGAACTTTAACATCTTCGAAATACAGTTCCACCGTCGGTGAACCGTTCATGCCCATCTTGGCTACCGGTTTGCTCATAGTGAAACCCGGAGTGTCTTTCTCAATAGCCAGACAGGTTATGCCTCGGCCCGGTCCCTGAGTGGGATCGGTTTTTACGAAAGTGCAATAAGTGGTGGCCACTCCGCCGTTGGTGATGAATATCTTGCTGCCGTTGACCAGAAAATGATCTCCTTTGTCTTCGGCTTTGCAGCGGATGGAAGCCGCGTCGGACCCGGCATTGGGTTCGGTCAGGGCATAAGCCCCTACGATTTCGCCAGTAGCCAGAGCCCGCAGGTATTTCTGCTTAAGTCTTTCGGTGCCATATAACCAGGTGCTCATACATCCCAATCCGGTATGCACACTCATGATGACCGCAGTGGAGGCGCAAACTTTAGCCAATTCCTCTACAAAAATAGCGTAATCCAGATAGGTTGCACCGGCGCCGCCCCATTCTTCAGGAATAGGCAGACCGCACAGACCCAGATCGGCCATTTTTTTGAAAGTCACCATCGGGAATTCATGAGTCCTATCTATTTCCGCCGCCAAGGGTTCAACTTCATTTTTGGCGAATTTGCGAAACATATCTCGCATCATTAATGATTCATCACTCAGTGAAAACTCCATGTATTGTTCATCTCCTCCTCATTTATTTCCCCGTGAAGACGGCTTTGCGTTTTTCCACGAAAGCCTTCATGCCTTCTTTTTGTTCTTCGGTGGCGAAGCATACGCCAAAGATATCAGCCTCAATGGTAAGCCCGCGGTCGATGTCCACCTGCACGCCCTCATACATAGCTTTTTTGCACAAACGCACCGAGATCTGTCCGCGGCTGGCGATCTTTTTGGCCAGACCCATCACAAAGTCCATCAGTTCACCAGCAGGCACCACATGGTTGACCAGACCGATGCGCAAGGCTTCGGCAGCATCGATTACATCACCGCTATACAGCAATTCCGCCGCCATACCGGTGCCTACGATGCGCGGCAAGCGCTGTGTGCCTCCGAACCCGGGGGTAACCCCCAGGCCCACCTCCGGCTGCCCGAACTTGCCTTTATCCGAGCTGATGCGGAAGTCGCAGGACATAGCCAGTTCGCATCCTCCACCCAGACAGAATCCGTTTATAGCCGCTATCACCGGTTTAGACATGGTCTCAATCTGCCGAAAAATGCTGCTGCCCAGGATACCGAACTCGCGGCCTTCCAGTGCCGTCATCTCCAGCATGTAAGTGATATCCGCACCGGCCACAAAGGATTTATCGCCGGATCCGGTAATGACCAGGACATCAATCTCAGGGTCTTCCTGAACCAATGCCACTGCAGCCTTAATATCCAATAAGGTATCCTTGTTAAGGGCGTTCAGGGCCTTGGGGCGATTGATGGTGAGCACTCCGATTTTATCTTGTTTTTCAAGTATCACATTGGCAAACTCCATCGTTTTACCCCCCTCGCTTAATAGATTTAATCAGTTCTTTACCGGGTTAAGACTATTTACTGTAATCGAAAATGCCTTTGCCGGTTTTACGACCCAGCCAGCCAGCTTGAACATACTGCTTGAGCAGCGGGGAGGGCCGGTATTTGGGATCACCATAACCGGTGTACATTACATTCAGAATTGACAGGATGGTATCCAGGCCGATGAGGTCAGCCAGGGCGCACGGTCCCATAGGATGGTTCATGCCCAGCTTCATGATATTGTCGATGTTTTCAGCCGGGGCTACACCTTCATAAAGCTCCCACAGGGCTTCATTGATCATCACCTGCAAGACGCGGTTGGATACGAATCCGGGCACGTCTTTGCACCATACCGGCACTTTGCCCATCTTGATCGAGGCTTCCTCGATGATCTGATACACTTCGTCACTGGTGGCCAGGCCTCTGATGATCTCAACCAGCTTCATGACCGGAACCGGATTCATAAAGTGCATGCCGATGACCTGGGCGGGCCGCTTAGTGGTGGCAGCGATTTGGGTGATGGGCAGCGAGGAAGTATTGGTGGCCAGAATAGCGTGGGCCGGCGCAATGGCATCCAGCTGTTCGAAAACCTTTTTCTTAATGTCAAAATTCTCAACAATGGCTTCAATAATCAGGTCGGCATCGGCCGCATCGTCCAGAGTGGTGGAGGGTTTCAGCCTGCCCATTATGGCAGCCATGTCTTCCTCGGTTCTTTTGCCTTTGGATACATCGCGTTGAAGGTTTTTAGCGATGTTGGCCAAGCCTTTGTCTACCAGTTCCATATTAATATCATAAAGGACGGTATCCCATCCGGTCTGAGCTGATACCTGGGCAATGCCGTTGCCCATTTGTCCAGCGCCTATAACCATTACCTTTTTAATCTCCACAAAATTCGCCTCCCTTGATATTTCAATGTTTATTGCCTGATACTAAAATTTATGGTTCAACCTTGATCAGCATGGCATCGCCTTGAGCGTGGCCGGAGCAAATGCCGCACACCCCGTAGCCGCCGCCGCGTCGTTTTAATTCATATCCCAGAGTCATAAGAATCCTGGCGCCGCTGGAGCCTATGGGATGACCGTAAGCAATGGCGGAGCCGTTGACATTTACCTTGGCCACCATGTCTTCCTTACTCATCCCCAGGATTCCCATGCAGCTTACCAGAACCACGGCGGCAAAAGCCTCATTGGCTTCAACCAGGGTAATATCATCAGGGGTGAGGCCGTTTTGTTCCAGAACCTTCTTGATGGATAGGCCGGGAACAGTGGCGATATCCTTGGTCCACTGCGAGACCTCGGCATAGTCGATTATGGTAAATAACGGCTTTAAGCCGAGTTCGTCAGCTTTTTCACGGCTCATCAGCATCACTGCCGAACCGCCGTCATTGACACCCGGTGCATTGCCTGCGGTGACACTCCCCGGGCCGCCGGTAACCGTACTCTTGTGGTTGAACACCGGAGGCAGCTTGGCCAGGTTCTCAATGGTGGTTCCAGGACGAGGTCCCTCGTCTTTGCTCATGACTTCTTTGCCTCTTTTGATTTCCACCGGGAAGATCTCATCATCGAGGCGGCCAGCTTCCATAGCATCAACAGCCCGGGTCTGGGACAGATATGCCCACCAATCCATGTCTTCTCTGGGAATACCGAATTCATCGGATACCTCTGAGCCATGAATAGCCATGTGGCGGTTGTAGAAAGCATCCCACAATCCGTCATACACCATCAGGTCTACCAGCCTGCCATTGGGAAGCCCCATACGGCCGCCAAATCTTTCATCAGGGAGAGAATAGGGGCAGTTGGTCATGCTTTCCATACCACCGGCGATGACAATATCTCCGCGGCCTAATTTAATGAACTGCACACCCAGGTCAATGGTTTTGATGCCGGAAGAACACACCTTGTTTATGGTAATAGAAGGAACTGACTCCGGCAGCCCTGCCAGTATAGTAGCCTGACGGCTGGGCACCTGCCCCACCCCGGCGGGAACAACCTCACCCATGTAGACATAATCAACGTCTTCACCTTTTACCTTGCCTTCCACGCGGCGCATGACTTCTTTGATGGCCAATGCACCTAACTGCGGCGCATCATATTCTTTTAATTTGCCGCCAAATACCCCGTATGGAGTACGGGCCGCAGCCACGCACACTACCTCGCGCAGCTTGGCATATGGATTATCCAGCTTGCGTCCCATTCCAGAGAAGTCTGGTTTTCTTTCCCCAAAGCCGGTAATTGGCACCTTTTTCGGATAATCAGCCCTTTTCATCTCTAATTTCTGTACAAAATCTGACAAATTGGTTGCCTCCTTTACTCATCATTTGACTATTCTGTCTCTAACCAAGCTGTTTGGCTTTCATAACAAACGCGGAAAACGTCCCCACCTCTAAATTTGCATCCCTCCCTCCTTTGGGTTGACTTCAGCCGCTATTTCAAAAGATGAATCCTGTCTTCACCGGTGCTGACCCCTAACTGCCGGGGCCCATAGGCCCCCGGACAGTCAGGCCAATATATGAACGGCTTGCGATACTGGCTTTTAATTGTTGACGGCTGCGGCTTTTTATCTATATAAGTCAGTCATTTTAAAAAGGGGGGTATTGCCTTCGGTGATAAACCCTTATCGCTACATTTATCACCGGCAGGCAATACGATTAAAAAATCATAAGAGGAAAGTTGGGTAACTGAGAGTCGTAAAACTACCTGCCTGAACCTAATCAATGCAACTTGTATGCCATCGCCAAAGCGAGACCGCCTCACAAGCCCGGCCAATGCGGGTATACATGGTCTACCAATAATTTTTCGCAGAGCAAAACGAAAGGAGAAAGTCGAGAGACCCGTTGCATGGATGCAACGGGTCTCTAAATCTACCAATCCTTTTTATTCATTTATACTCCTGTTAGTGTTGCATTACTGCGGTTATTGTCCCGGCTCAGATTGCAGTCCTGTCCGGCAACAAACCCCTGTATTTCTGTAATCTTGCCGTGATTACGTTAAAACTGTTGCATTGACGCAGCAGCTGTTTCAAGACTGCAACAAGCGCGGGGAAATCATTTGCCCGGAAGTGATTCCATATTTAGCCGCTTTGCGCACGATTGTGGAAGCGTCCACTTTAAGCTCTGCAGCCATTTGGCGCGTAGTACGATATTTGGCATAGGCCTGTTGCAAGATCTGCTTCTCCACACTTTCCACCGCATCCTTAAGCGGAATAATGCCTGACACGGTGATCTGCGAGGAATTATCAGACAAGGCTGCCGGGGCCTCATTGGTGATGTGCACCGGCAAATCCTGCCAGTTCACAACGTCACCGGGGGTAATAACGATCAGTCGTTCGATCAGATTCTCCAGTTCCCTTACGTTGCCCGGCCAGTCATATTCCATAAAAATTTCGATTACCTCCGGGGCAATGCGTTTGGTAAGCTGGTATTTCTGATTGAAAATCTGCACGAAATGCACCACCAGGTTGGGAATATCATCCTTGCGCTCCCTTAATGGAGGCACATAAATGGGCAGTACATTAAGGCGGTAATATAAATCACCGCGAAACTGCTTGTTTTGTACCATTTCCATTAAATCGCGGTTGGTTGCAGCCACAATGCGCACATCTACCTGAATCGGCGTTGTGCCTCCCACCCTGGTGATCTCCTTGCTCTGCAATACCCGCAGCAATTTTACCTGCAGTCCCAAGGGCAGCTCGCCTATTTCATCCAGAAACAGGGTTCCTCCCGAGGCCAATTGGAAAAAGCCCGGTTTGCCCTCTTTTCTGGCGCCGGTAAAGGCGCCATTTTCATAACCGAACAGCTCGGATTCCAGTAGGGTTTCGGGAATAGCGCCGCAGTTCACCTTAATAAAAGGCCCTTGATGACAAGGGCTGTTTTCGTGAATGATCTGGGCGATCAGTTCCTTGCCGGTACCGGTTTCTCCGGTTATCAGAATGGTTGATTCCACCTGGGCGATGCGCACCACCATATCAAGCATTTTTCGCATCTCAGGCGAATTGACCACCAACCGCTCCGGGGCGGCGTATCTCATGCGCAGGGAGCGCAATTCACTTTCATAATGCTGGGTCAAACCCTGAGCCCGTTCCAACTTCTCATTCAATATATTGAGTTCAGTGATGTCCCGTACATTACACACCACCCTGAATATCTCACCATTCTTATCAAATACCGGGTTTCCAGTCGCCAGGGTAATCTTGCCGGTCTTATAATTCTGTATGATGGTCACCGGTTCACGCCGCTGTAATACCAATTTGGTCACCGATTCCGATACAATGCCTTCCTTTTCGATGTCATCCACATTGTGGCCGAGAAATTCATGCCCATTGATACCGCTTATCATCTCGAAGGCTTTGTTCAAGCGCAGGGTAATGCCTTGCCCATCGCTTATATAAAGGCCGTCAAAAGAGGACTCGATAATGGCGTCAAGCTCCTCATTGAGTTCCTTAACATAGTGCAATTCCCTGGAGATCTTCTCCAGTTCTGAAGGATCCTGCAAGACCGCCACCGCACCAATAATCTTATTATCTTTGATTATCGGACTGCGGTTGGAGACAAACTCGCGCCCTCGCAAGGTTATCTTCTGCATCAATTCAACCTGGCCGGTTTTCATGACCTCCATAAGCCGGCTGTTAGGCAATACATCCAAAATGTGCTCCCCGATCACCTCCGCTCCCAAACCCAGCAAACGCTCGGCAGAGCGGTTAAATACCTTGATAATACCATTCTCGTCCACTGATATGATCATATTGTGAGTGGAATCAATGATAGCATCCAGCTCACTGGATATATTCTTGTAAGAATTAAAGAAGGCGTTGGCTATATCACCCCGGGTTAATATCCCCACCACCCTGCCGCCCTGATCCACAACCGGAAGGCGTGGTACGGACGGCGAGACCACATCCTCAAAATCATCGTCGGGCTGCCCGGTGAAAACCTCACGGGTCATCAACTCGACGATGGGGGATTGAAGGTCTAAGGACTGTTTTATAGCCTTGTAGATGTGCCCTTTGGTAAAAAGGCCAATCAATATGCCATCTTCGTCTACTACCGGCACCCCGTCTATCTTATTCTCCATGAATAACCGGATCACTTCACAGATGGAACAGTCAGCCCTTACCACGATGGGATCCGCAGTCATAATTTCTTTGAGTTTCACTTATATTCACCTCGGTCTTCATCCCGAAAGACTTATTCTATTATGCTGTTACATGCAAAATACGTACCTATCGACTTCGGCCATCCAAATTACTGCGCATAATATCACCTGCTCTGCTATAGTTGATGGCATACCAATTATTGCTGTTGTTCGTAATAAAATAGCCGGTGTTGCACTAATGCAACACCGGCTATAGAAGTTGTCAGGCACAGGACATCCTTGATTTTTATAATCAAGAAAATCAAATACACAACCCGATAAAGGATGATTTAATTCCATGACGTTCGTCTAAAATAGCGATGATTCGACAATGCTGCACTGCTGCAACACTTGTTGCGTGAATGCAACGCCGCTATTTGTTGTTGGAGGGCGGTGAAATACCGTATTTAGCCGCCTTTCTTACAATTGTTGATACATCCACCTGTAATTCACGAGCGATCTTACGAGCGCTCCGGTATTTGACATAGGCCTGCTCGAGAATCTGTTTTTCCACGCTTTCAACGGCATCCTTGAAAGGAATGATGGCCGAAACCGAGACTGGCGAAGCCGTGCTATCAGTATCGGGGACACCCTCGGGAAGCAGATGAGCGGGCAGATCGTCACCGGTTATGACATCACCCGCGGTAATGACCACCAGCCGCTCAATAAGGTTTTCCAGCTCGCGTACGTTGCCGGGCCAGCTCTGCTCCATAAAAATATCCACTACTTCGGGAGATACCCTTTTAGTCAGATGGTATTTCTGATTGAATGCCTTCATAAAATAAGCCACTAGATTGGGAATGTCATCTTTGCGCTCCCTTAGAGGGGGAACATATATGGGGAGCACATTGAGCCGGTAATAGAGATCGCCACGGAAAGTTTTGTTTTTAACCATTTCCATCAGATCGCGGTTGGTAGCCGCGATAATGCGCACATCCACACTAAAGGGAGTGGTTCCGCCCACTCTGGTTATCTCCTTACTCTGCAACACCCTCAAAAGCTTTACCTGCAGGCCCAGGGGAAGCTCGGCAATTTCGTCCAGAAACAGGGTGCCGCCGGTTGCAAGTTCAAAATAACCGGGTTTGCCTTCTTTGCGCGCACCGGTAAAAGCACCGCCTTCATAGCCGAAAAGCTCGGATTCGAGGAGATGTTCAGGTATGGCTCCACAGTTTATCTTGAGATAAGGCCCTTTACGGCAGGGGCTGTTTTCATGGATGATCTCTGCAATAAGTTCCTTGCCTGTGCCTGATTCACCGGTAATCAATATCGTGGAATCCACCTGCGCCACCCTCAAGGCCATCTCCAGCATCTTACGCATCGGCACTGAATTGGCAACTAAACGCAGGGGGCTGGCATATTTAATGCGCAGACTGCTGAGCTCGCTGGCATAATGCTGTGACAACCCTTGCATTTGCTCAAGCCGCTGTTTAAGCATATTTAATTCGGTGATATCACGCACGTTGCAGACCACTCGGATGATGTTGCCGTCTTTATCAAAAACCGGGTTTCCAGTGGCAAGAGCAGTTCTTCCGGTTTTGTATTGTTGAATGATGGTGCATGTGTCCCGGCGTTCCAAAACCAGTTTAGTAACCGACCGGTTCACTACCCCTTCGGCTTCGATATCCTCCACACTTCTGTCGATGAATTCATCAGGCTTGACTCCGCTTATCATCTGAAAGGCTTTGTTCAGGCGCAGGGTGATGCCATTGCCGTCAGTGATATAGAGTCCATCAAAAGACGATTCAATAATGGCATCCAATTCTTCGTTCAACTCTCGTACAATCTGCAATTCCTTGGATATCTTTTCAATTTCGGAAATATCGTGCAATACCGCTACCGCACCGATGGTTTTGCCGTCTTTGACGATTGTAGAACGGTTGGAGATGAAATCCCGGCCCGCAATGGTGATCTTCTGCAGTAGTTCCGCCCGGCCGTTCCTCATCACATCCAGGAGTCCGCTGTTGGGAACCACTTCTAAAATGGGCCTGCCGGTCACATCCTCAGCCTTAAGACCCAGTATCATTTCGGCGGCATGGTTGATAACCTTGAGGTTCCCATAGGTATCTATGGATATGATCGCGTTATGGGTGGAATCAATAATGGCGTCCAACTCACTGGAAATATTCTGGTAGGAGTTGAAAAAAGCGTTGGCGATGTCTCCTCTGGTCAACATGCCAACCACTTTATTATGATAGTCTATAACCGGCAAGCGCGGCACCATCGGGCTGACCACCGTCTCAAATTCGTCCTCCGGGTGGCCGGCAAAAACCTCCCTGGTCATCAGGGAATCTACCGTAAGGCCACTATCGATGGAAACCAGCGCAGCCCGGTAAATGTGGCTTTTGGTGAAGAGCCCGATCAGCTGGTTGTGCTCATCAACTACCGGGGCGCCGTCTATCTTGTTTTCAATGAAGATCCGCAGAACTTCGTTCAAGGTCTGATCAGGCCTCAATACAATCGGATCCCTGGTCATTATTTCGTTTATTTTCATGGTTTTACCTCAATGATGGTGGTGCGGGGCGGTCAAGTACACTGCCTTCAGAATCGCGTTTTCCCGGTTAAACAGTCAAGACTTGGACCCATTTCTCAGCCGTTTACTCATCAGGCCGCCTACTTTACCGCACACCGCATTGCTCAGCGATTCCCAACCTTCATTTTGCACTTGATCCCAAATGCCGATCTCTTTGGCTATTTCTATTTTCAGCAGGTCTTTTTCGGTCAACACCTTGGTTTTTCTATTCTTGGCAGCTATATCGTATTCCTCCTTAAGCTTGACTGTCTTGAGGTTGTATCGACTAACCGGCTTCCAGGCAGAACCGGGCCGCAAAGGGCAGAAAGTCGCGCATCATGCCCCTCCAGTCGGGTTTTAAGCCGGTGCCGCCCGGATCAATCAAATGGTCTTCCACCAGATAGGTTTTCATACCCAGCTTTTGAGCAACCATGTCCTCACCGATATCGTTTCCCACCATTAAACAATCCTCGGGCTGTACTTGAAGCTTGTCGCAAATCTCCTGGTAATATTCCAGATGGGGTTTACAAAAATGCATTACCTCAAAGGAAGTGATAAGGTGAAAAGCGGCTGGATTCAAGCCAGCCCAGGCGATGCGCTGCTCCAGTGCTGTTAAAGGGAATACCGCATTAGTGGCAACAGCTATCTTGACCTTTTTTTGCGCAAGAGCTTGCATCAGCTCGGGCACACCTGCAACCGGTTGGCACAAAGAGCGCAGCCGCGGGAAACCCTCGCGGTAAAAATGATCAAAAAAGGGTTCAAAATCAGCCCGCGGATGCGGCCAGAAGCTGAAGAAATCGTTCATAAACACGTCTTCATTGGTGGCAAGGGGATCACGGTTGGCAATCATGACCCCGGTGGATTTGAACACCTGCTCCACTAGCTCGCGGTGCTTTTTATAACCCGATTGTGCAGCCATTTCAGCCATGGTTCTAAAATAGTACTGTAAAAACTCGTTCATATCGATCTTTAAAAGGGTGCCATCCAGATCGAATAGAATAGCTTTGAACATTATACCCTCCTGACGTATCATCTACTGCCCTTTGTCAAAGGCGTTAAGACAGCTTTTCACTACATCCATACCGTTTACATAATAAGCCAGGCGCAGGGCCTCCACTATTTCCGCTTCGGTGGCGCCGGCGGCGCGGGCCTGGGACGCTACTACTTTTACCCCCTGGGCGGCGCCTTTCAAGGCATCCAGGGCCAGCACGATAAGGTACTTTGTCTTGGCGTCCAGAGCTCCCGGAGCCATGGCCGTCTCTACACTATCGGCACATAAGCGAAAGAGTTCGGCATCATACTCTTTCATTTGCTCCACAAACCAGGGCAACCGGGGTTTGCCATTATTCATAAAATTCCACCTCATTCCTCAAATAAAGCCGATAATATGTAAAATATTGTAATAAATATTATTTCCATAAAGAAGGTATTTATGGAAATATATAGAAATAATTACTAGAAACTAAAGGGGGGTTTATGGTTATGTTTTTTACTTTTCTGCACAAAGATGATGTGCATTATATGGATTTGTCTTTAATCATACAATATCCACCGCAAGATGTGCTGTTTTACTATTACGACTCCTTCATCAAGATACCCCTTGATATCTACCAGCAAACCAGCGACCTGGCCAAAAACGGCCCCCGGGGACGGACTCCCTGCAAGCTGTGGCTGGATTTGTGGGATAGCTATCTGGATGCTGCCGAAGGGGTAGAGGCACTGGCCAGCAATGAATATCTCAATACCATCGGCCCCTACTATTTTCCGGCAACCAATACGCGCTTTTATTTTACCAAGGATAAGCCCGACAGCAGTCAGATGCTTACGGTGCAGGATTTTACAGCTATCTGCACCTTAAGGGAGACTCCGGTCATGCTTGACGAGGTCAGTCTATATCTGAAGCCCAAGAAAAACAGCAAAAAAAGCACCAGGAACAGAGATGATCTGCTCCGGGATATCGAAATGTGTTTACTGAGTTTGCAGGAAATCGAAAAGTTAAACCGGCATCAACATTACCTGCAAAAATTAATCGAACAGCGCCAGGCCATCATATCCCGGGAAGACGTTCTGCCTCCCGAGCCTGATAATATTCCGGAAAAGCCCTTTAAACCGGAAAGCACCAGCAAAGAAAGCTTAATTCCCATTCCAAACCTGCTGATGCGCTCCAGAAAGAAATATCAGGAGGAATGCAGCCAGTACAACCACAACATGAAGGTATATCTGCTGCGCTACCGCGAGTATGAAAAGGCCTGCGATCGCTACAAAGACACCCTGGAAAAATGGATGCAATGCGGAGACGACTTCCGGGAAACCTGTATTCAGGAAATCAACGAGGCCGAGGCCAAATTGAGCAACACCAGGCAAATGCTGTCCTTCTATAACAGCGTCATATCCCGGTCGCCGGTACACGGGTCCTATCAGGACACCAAAACCCTCACCACATTCAAGCAGTATCTTGAAACCGGTCGGGCCAATGACCTGCAGGACTGTATGAACCTCTTTGAAGAAGAACGCCACTGGCACGAAATTAAAGCCAGCCAGGAACGAATTGAAAACACCATTTACTTTCTGCAGAGCAGTGACGAGGGCCTGCGCTTCGCCAACGAGCATATCGACCGCTTGTTAAGCAAAAAACAGGAAGTCCTGGAAAGCATTCATGCTTAGCTATTGACTAACTGCTGCCGGGCTTGTGGTTTGAGAAACACCCGGTATAAGACCATCCCGGCAGCGAATCCGCCCACATGAGCCCAAAATGCGATCTGGGCGCTGGAAGTAGCGTTGTGCAGCAATGATGTGGCTCCGCTCCAGAGTTGAGTAACCGCCCATAACCCGAGAAAAAACCAGGCCGGCATGGTAATTAAGAAGATGGGGAAGATAAGGGTCAACACCCGGGCCCTTTTGAACATTAGAAAGTAAGCTCCCATGATGCCAGCCACCGCACCGGATGCTCCTACCACCGGTATAGTAGACTGCGGATCGGTCCAATAATGGGTCAGGGCGGCAATAACACCGGTGCCCAGGTAAAATAACAGGAATTTCATGCGCCCCATGCAATCCTCCACATTATCTCCAAACAGCCACAGCATCCACATATTTCCAATGACATGCATCCAACTTCCATGCAGGAACATTGAGGTTAAGAATGGAATATATATGTTGGGGTTCATTTGATCGAACTGGACATAGGCGGGCACCAGGCCGAACTGGTAGATTAAGGCATTCAGCTGTGACTCGGAAAGACCACCTTCCAAGTAGAAGATCATGAGATTCAGGATGATAAGACTTACTGTCACCACGGGAAAATGGTTGCTGGGGGTGCTGTCACGCAAAGGAAACATATGTTTGTTCTCCTTAAATGAATTTACAGTATAATCCAGTTATTACCTTCCAAATTTGTTATACCTGTTATATCATATATAATATAATTTATAATATAATTATTATATCGTTACATATTCAAAATGGTGGCGAGTACCCGCAAAAGATACAGAGATCAATTTCCATGAGTATTACAGAGATAAAATACCCCAATAATTACTCCAGTCAATTAATGTGGTTTGTCTTAATCATATCCAAGCACAGCAAATTTTATAGTAGTATTATGCCTGTTTCCGACTAGATGTCTGTAAAGATGGCTTTTCAACCTGGTTAGGATTAAACTAAAGTGTGAAAAACCATTCTACTAGCTTACAGAGCTGTCACCAGGTGGTGATAACTTTTGAGCACTGGGACAATCCTATTAATGTGTTTGTGGGAATAAGCTCTTGGTATCACTACTTTTAGACTCTTATATAGAGGGGGGGATGGAGGAGTTCCAAGTGGGATACCACTTGTAAGTCAGACGAAGGGGAGGTATCTTATGGCGTACGAAAACATTTTACTTGAAAAGGAAGACAGGCTTGCCATACTCTACATTAACAGGCCCAAAGCATTAAATGCTTTGAATGCAGCAACACTGCTTGAGCTGAAAGACGCTATTGCCAAGATCGGCGAAGATGCTGATATCGATGTCTTGATTGTTACCGGCGCCGGGGACAAATCTTTTGTGGCCGGTGCGGACATTGCTTATATGGCGCCATTGAATGCCGCCGAGAGCAGAGCGTTTTCCGCGCTTGGCAATCAGGTATTCCGCAGCATCGAACTGCTGGAGAAACCGGTCATTGCAGCAGTCAACGGGTTCGCCCTGGGTGGGGGCTGCGAACTGGCCATGGCGTGCGATTTCCGCATCGCTTCTTTCCGGGCCAAATTTGGACAACCCGAAGTCGGACTGGGGATTACTCCCGGATTCGGCGGAACTCAGCGCCTGCCACGCTTGATTGGGCCTGGTATGGCCAAACAGCTGCTCTATACCGCGGATGTGATTGATGCCAACGAAGCTCTGCGCATCGGTCTGGTCAATCAGGTTGTACCAGCTGAGGAATTAATGCAGACTGTAAAAGACATTGCCAAGCGCATCATCGCCAAAGGTCAGCTTGCTGTGCGTTATTGCAAGGCAGCAGCTGATAGTGGTATGCAAACTGACATTGACCGCGCTATCGCATTTGAAGCCGATATATTTGGGCTGTGCTTCGCTACCGCAGACCAGAAGGAAGGTATGAATGCATTCGTAGAGAAGAGAGCCGCCAATTTCACCGGTAAATAATAAGGTGAGATTGGTTTTTTATTTTTACTTTAAATTTATAGGAGAGGTGAATATTTAATGTCAAAAGAAGTCGTAATCGTAAGCGCATGCCGTACTCCGCTGGGTTCCTTTGGTGGAGCCTTAAAAGACGTTCCGCCCGCTAAACTGGGCGCCATTGTCATGACCGAAGCTCTGAAAAGAGCCGGCATCACCGGCGAGCAGATCGACGAAGTCGTATTCGGCTGCGTTCTGCAGGCCGGCCTGGGCCAGAACATCGCCCGCCAGTGCATGATCGGCGCTGGCATCCCCAAAGAAGTAACCGCCTTCACTATCAACAAGGTTTGCGGATCTGGCTTGAGAGCAGTCAGCCTGGCTGCCCAGTTGATCAAAGCCGGCGACGTCGACGTCGTTCTGGCCGGTGGTGTGGAGAACATGAGCGCCGCTCCCTACCTGCTTCCCAAAGCTCGCTGGGGATATAGAATGGGCCCCGGACAGATGGTTGACGAAATGGTATTCGGCGGCCTGACCGACATCTTCAATGGCTATCACATGGGCATCACCGCTGAAAATGTAAACGAACAATATGGCATCACCAGAGAAGATCAGGACGCCTTCGCTCTGCGCAGCCAGACCTTAGCTGCAGCCGCTCAGGCAGCCGGCAAGTTCAAAGATGAAATCGTACCGGTGGTCATCCCTGGCAAGAAGGGTGACGTTGTATTTGAGAATGACGAATACATCAAAGCCAACACTACCGCTGAAGGCCTGGCCAAGCTGAAACCCGCCTTCAAGAAAGACGGCAGCGTAACCGCCGGCAACGCCTCCGGCATCAACGACGCTGCTGCTGCAATCGTGGTTATGTCCGCTGAAAAAGCCGCTGAACTGGGACTCAAGCCTATGGCCAAGATCGTCAGTTATGCCTCCGGCGGCGTAGATCCCAAGGTTATGGGAATAGGCCCGGTACCGGCGGTTAGAAAAGCCCTGGCCAAAGCCAACCTGACTATTGATGACATTGATTTGATTGAAGCCAACGAAGCGTTTGCCGCGCAGTCCATCGCCGTAGGCCGTGATTTAGGCTGGGCCGACAAGATGGATAAGGTCAACGTCAACGGCGGCGCTATCGCTATCGGCCACCCGATCGGATCATCCGGCGCCCGCATCCTTTGTACCCTGCTTTATGAGATGCAGAAACGCGGCTCCAAGAAAGGTTTGGCCACCCTGTGCATCGGCGGCGGCATGGGCACTGCCCTGATCGTCGAAATGTAATTTGAATTTGTGCCTGCCCGGTTTTCCCCGGGCAGGAAACATATCAGATTTGGTTTCGGCCAAATACCCCAGGTATTCTCACTGTTTCAACAGACATTAGATATCTTAATAAGGAGGGAACTGTATTGCCACATAACAATTTTTTGATGAACACGCGGGACATCAAGTTCGTGATCAAAGAATGGCTCGACACAGAAAAGCTTTTGTCCTTAGATGCCTATAAGGACTACTATGGGATTGACGACATCGATAATTTCCTCGATGTTAACTTCAAAGTGTGCCGCGATGTAATCTGCCCGGCCAACAAAGAGGCCGACGAAATCGGGGCGACCTTTGTAGGTGGGAACGAACACGCGGTTGTTACACCCGATGTCTTCAAGGATGTTTATAAAACCGTTATGGAAGCTGAGTTGGGACCTCAGTTTGGTTTCCGCGGCGACGGCAAGATACCGCTGTCCTGGTACGCTCCGATTCTGGAGATGCAGTCCGCTGCATCCGCCGCCATAGTCATGTTCTGGTGTCTGACTCAGGGCGCCACCACTGTGCTTCAGGATTACGGCACCCAAAAACAACAGGATATGTTCCTGCCCAAGATGTACACCGGCGAATGGGGCGGCACCATGGGCCTGACCGAACCGGGCGCTGGCTCCGAAGTGGGCGCGGTACAGAGCAAGGCATTCCCCACCGAAACCCCCGGCCTGTACAAGCTGAAAGGCCAGAAATGCTTCATCACCTCCGGTGACCATGATCTGGCAGAAAACATCATCCATCTGATGCTGGCCAAGACCCCCGGGGCCAAAGAAGGCACCGCCGGCATCTCTCTGTTCATCGTTCCCAAGTTCTGGGTCAACGAGGATGGCTCAGTGGGTGCTTGGAATGACGTAACTTCCGTTGGCATCGAGCATAAGATGGGTATTCATGGCTCCTCCACCCTCACCCTGGCCATGGGCGAGAACGACAACTGCTACGGCTGGATGGTAGGCGAAAAAGAAGTAGTAGACGGTCGTGGCGTAGGTATGTCACAGATGTTCGCGTATATGAACGAAGAACGCCTGAATACCGGCTTATTCACCCTGGGCTGTATAACTTCCGCTTATTACGCGGCTCTGGATTACACCAAAGTGCGGGTGCAGAGCAAACATTCAACCAATCCCAAAGGCCCCAGCGTCCGCATCATCGAGCACGAAGACGTGCGCCGCATGCTGATGTACCAGAAAGCCGGCATGGAAGCCATCCGGGCTTTGATTTACCAGTCCTATCTCTTCCGTGATCTGGAAGTAGATGCTGCTACCGAGGAAGAAAGAGAATACTATGCTGACATGTTCGCGATCAACAACCCGCTGTGCAAGGCCTACTCATCCGATATGTCCCGCATTCTCACCGGGGAAGCGATCCAATGCCACGGCGGCTACGGCTTTATGGAAGAATATGCCGGGGCTCAGCTATACAGAGACTGCGTTATCCACGGCATCTGGGAAGGCACCAATTTCATCCAGGCCCAGGACTACACCGGCCGTAAGTTCACCATGAAGGGCAGCGCGCCGTTCCAGAAGTGGGTAAAAGAGATCGACGACTTTGTTGCCAACGCGAAGACTGATGAATTCGCAGCTGAATTCGCTATGATGGCTGAAGCCATGACGGCTTTCAAGAATATCGTTGACATGAATGCGGCCTGGACAGCTGGCGACAAGCAGATGAAACAGCTCTTCGCCACCCGGACCATGCATTCAGGCGCCAGAGTCTACTGCGGCAAGCTGATGCTCTCCCAGGCCATCTTAGCTGCCAAGAAACTGGCTGAACTGGGTGATGACCATTACGATGCCAATTTCTACAAGGGCAAAATCGCCAGCGCCAAGTTTTATATCATGAACCATGTTACTGATGTATTCGGATTCGAGAAGGCCATGAAGGCCGGCGACAGAAGCTGTATTGACGTAGCCGAAGAAGTCTTCATGTAAACCGCTTAAATCCTGTCTCAGGACAGAAAAGACCATTATAAACCATGACAACTGCATTATTAACAGCCGGGTTTTATAGCTCCCGGCTGTTTTTTTGTCTATCGTCCCCCCTGGGTCTTCATTCCGACTTCTA
>NZ_DIPG01000046.1:0-1482 GCF_002426325.1 Syntrophomonas sp. UBA5494
ATGATGTATCATCTGGTCAAAGCCCTGCATATGGCGGGCCGCTGCATCGAATGCGGGGAATGCGAACGGGTCTGCCCGGCGGACATTCCCTTAATGCTGATCAACCACAAACTGGCCAAGGATGCCAACCACTTCTTCGGCCCCTATGAAGCCGGGATCAGTTATGTGGAAGGTCAAAAACCAGCTTTGAGTGTTTACCGGGAAGACGATCCCGACGACTTCATATAAGGGGGGAGAAGCGTGAAAATACTGGCCAAAGACAAGGTAGAGGCCTTACTGGACAAAATCGCACAACAGGCGGCAGTTTTCGTACCCCTGGCAGTTGAACAGGGCAGCGGCTTCTACCCCTGGAACGATGAGAATAAAGATAAGCCCCTGCTCTTAGACGCTTTAAATGTGTATACCTCGCCCAAATACGTCCTGTTCCCCCAGACCGAGCGGATGTATGACCTCAAACAGCAGGGGCAGGAGCTAGAGATTGACAAAACCTATGAAGACCACAGTGAACGGGTCATCTTCGGGGTCAGGGCCTGTGACGCCAGGGCCATGCGCAGTTTAGACGACGTATTCCTTACCCGGGGGTTTACGGACAGCTTTTACAAAGCCCGGCGGGACAACGTCACCGTGATCGGCAATGCCTGCTACAACCCGGGGGCCAATTGCTTCTGTGAGGCTATGGGTGTTAGCATGACCGACCCGGAAAGCGATGTCATCATAAGAGATGCCGGAGATGAAGGCTATATCTGGGAACCTCAAACTGACCAGGGCGAAAAGCTGACCCAGGCAGTGGCCGAAGTCCTCACCGATAAAGAGCTTACTGCCCCTCAGGCAGGGCCATTTCAGACTGAGGTTGATTATGAGGGGGTAGCGGAAAAGCTCCAAGGCATGTTCGAACACCCGCTGTGGGAACGCATGAGCGAGCCCTGTGTCAACTGCGGGGCCTGCACCTACATCTGCCCCAGCTGCCACTGTTTTGACATACAGGTCAAAATGTGGGGGGATAGTGGTTATCGTTTCCGCTGCTGGGACTCCTGCATGTATGCCGAATATTCCGCTGAAGCCGGGGGAGGCAATCCGCGTCCTACTGGAGTGGAACGCTTCCGCAACCGCTTCTTGCACAAGCTGGAGTTCTTCAACGAACGCTATGGCTACTCCTTATGCACCGGATGCGGGCGCTGCACCATCGTGTGCCCGGCCGGGGTCAGGATTACCGACATCATCAAACAGATCAAGGAGGTGGACAGCAGTGTCGAACTGTAATTGCGAACAACCGCTGGTGCCTCATATCGTTGAAGTGATAGATATCGTAGAGGAAACCCCGGATGTTAAAAGCTTTTATGTCAAAAGCCCCGCAGGGGGGCTGCCTTATCAGGTCATGCCCGGGCAGTGTTCCATGCTGTCCCTGCCGGCAGGGGAAGGCATGTTCTCCTGCACCTGGCAGGAAGGCCGGGAATACCAGCAGTACGCCATCAAAAGAGTGGG
>NZ_DIPG01000046.1:1681-1878 GCF_002426325.1 Syntrophomonas sp. UBA5494
GGCATCGGCCTGGCGCCGTTGCGCTCCTTCATCAAGCACTGCTTTGCAAACCGTGCTGATTACGGCAAGATCACCATCATCTACGGGTCCAGGAGCTACAACGACCTGTGCTTCAAAAAGGAATTGTTCGAGGAATGGCCTAAGCAGCCCGATACCGAGGTCAATGTGACCATAGATAATCCTGAAGAGGCCTGGCA
>NZ_DIPG01000046.1:2189-18100 GCF_002426325.1 Syntrophomonas sp. UBA5494
CAACTGCCCCAGGAATGGTAATTATCGGGATTTAAATCTCCCTAAAAGGTATTGAATTTAAAGCCGGAAAAAAGCAGGACGGGGGTTTCGATTGGCACGATCGCAAACCCCCGTCCTGTCTCTTTGACGTCCTTATCGAAATATAGCGCCTCCGAACATCCAACCCAGGTAGAAAACCACAGCAATGGAGACAATGTGGAGAATCCACCAGCCGCTGCGAAGAAAGCTGAAGCTTCTCAGTTCTATATCGTTAGCGTCTTTGATGTCCTGTCTGAACTCATCACTCATTTTTATGGCCTCCTTATTCCAGATTCCAGAAGTGGGGACTCTGCCATTATTATTCCAGCATTCATATTTTTTATGTGTTTGGCAAAAAATTTACTTAAAACCCGCTTTAAATTTGACAAAGGGCCATTATTAACTAGAATGTATATAACAGAAACTATTGCACAATTATGTGCACATCCAAAAGGAGGCCTTTATGAATAACCTGCGCAGAGATCTTCTGAATCCTACCCTCAAAGATGTCCTGGAAAACTTCTGCCTGGATAAAACTTATACCGTCGGCCAGGGCAGTTATTTGATAGATGATAAAGGTATCCGCTATCTGGATTTCATAGCTCAATATGGTTCGGTTCCGTTTGGCTACAACCCCGACTTTATATGGGAACGCCTGGAAATGGTGCGCCAGGCCGGCATTCCCAGCCTGTGTCAGCCCTCTCTGCCTGCGGAAGCCTTAAAACTGGCCAATATGCTTGCAGAACTTACCCCCGGTGACCTGTGCTACTCCACTTTCTGCCAGAGCGGCACTGAAGCAGTGGAGGCGGCCATAAAACTGGCCAGGTCCACTACCGGCCGGGCATTGATCGTGTCAACCACCAATAGTTTTCACGGCAAGACCCTGGGGGCTTTGTCGGCAACCGGCAAGAGCTCCTACCAGGAGCCGTTCCGGGCGCCGGCCCCCGGATTCGTAAGAGTGCCCTACAATGATATAGAGGCTTTGCAGGATGTGTTTAAAGCCCATGATGGAGAGATTGCTGCTTTTATTGTGGAGCCTGTACAGGGCGAAGGAGGCATCATAGTTGCCCAGCCAGGCTATCTCCGCGACGCCCAGGCTTTATGCCGGGAGCACGGGGCGGTCTTTATTGTCGATGAGATACAGACCGGCTTGGGGCGTACCGGGCGTTTGTTTGCCTGTGAGCATGACGGCATTGAGCCTGATGTGCTTTTATTGGCCAAGGCTCTGGGGGGCGGCCTTCTGCCCATGGGCGTCTGCATAAGCTCACCCCGGGTATGGAACGATGATTTCGGCATGCTGCACAGTTCTACCTTTGCCAATAACAACGTAACCTGTGCGGTGGGGCAGGCGGTTTTAGAACGGCTGCTGGAGGATGATCAGGCCCTGATCAAGGATGTGAAACGCAAAGGCAGCTATATGCTTGAACAGCTTGAACTCATCGCTGACCGCTACCCCGGTGTGGTAAAAGAGGTGCGCGGGCAGGGCTTGATGATGGGGTTGGAGTTCAATGAACTGGGAGACTGCGGTTCTTATGATATGTCTTATCTGGTAGACCAGGGCGGATTCTCCGCGCTTTTAACCGGGTTCTTATTAAACTGCTATCACATCCGCCTGGCCCCTTACCTGAATAATTCCATGACCCTGCGTCTGGAGCCCGCCCTGACCATTGAAGACGAAGCTATGGACAGAGTGCTCCAGGCGGTAGACGATATCTGCAGAATCATGGCCAACAAGGATTATGGCAGGCTGTACCGCTATTTGATAGGGGATACGGCCATTCCCGGCAAAATTGTGGATTATCGCAGCAAGCATCGCCAAACCCGATATTCCAAGCTAAACAACGACGAAGCCCCGAGCAGGAAATTCGCCTTCATTATCCATTATCCCGGGCCTGAAGATGTGGTATTGAACAATCCTTCATTCGATGCTTATTCCCGCGAGGAATTGTTCCGTTTTATGGAATGGGAAAGCCGCGCCGCTGAACCCGGGGTGGTGTGCCATCTGCCCAGCATCCGCTCCCTGGACGGAACCGTTGCCGAGGGGTGGCTGATCGGGGTGCCTTATGGCGGCCGGGAAATCATGGGCTCCTGCCGGGAAGAGGCTGTGGAAGCCATCCGTAAAGCGGTGGACATTGGACGTGATCTGGGGGCCGGCATCATAGGCCTGGGGGCGCTGACTTCGGTGGTGACCCGGGGCGGGCGCTCCGCCCTGGGGAGGGGGGTTGCCATTACCAGCGGCAACAGCTTTACCACCTTGATGGCCATGGAGGCCCTGGCCGCAGGAGCCGGCAAAATGAAAATAAACCTGGAGCAAGCCCGCGGTGCTGTAGTCGGGGCCACTGGATCAATTGGCCGGGCTTGCGCGGTGATGCTGTCCGAACAGATTGCCAATATCACCTTGCTGGGAAATCCCGCCCATGTAAAGAGCAGCCAGAACCGCTTGAATTCATTGGCCGCTGATTTGCTGAGCTGGGCCTGGCAGCGTTGCCAGCAAGGAAATTTGAGCGGATTGGCAGCCTGGCTGGATAGTGCTCTTAAAACCGGTGCCAGGATATCTTCGGCCTTAACCCGGGATTTGAAAAATCATCTGACTCTCGGTCAACCGGTATCCTATAAAATGCTGCAGGAGTGGTGTGACGGCCTGGGCCAGCGCTGCCCCCTGCATTTATCTCTGGATGTGGAGGCCACCCTGCCGGATTGCCAACTGGTTGTGGCGGCCAGCAATTCGCCTGAGTATTTGATCTTCCCCCATCACCTGCGTTCCGGTGCAGTGGTATGCGATGTGGCCCGGCCAGCCGATGTGGCTCCCGAGACCATAGCTTCCCGGCGCGATGTATTGGTTTTAGAGGGAGGACTGGTACAGTTGCCCGACCAGGTTGCATTTGGGGCTAACCTGGGTTACCGGGACGGGGTCACCCTGGCTTGCCTGTCCGAAACCATGCTCTTAGCCCTGGAAGGGGATTATCAGGATTACAGCATCGGCAATAATCTGAGCTTATCCACAGTCACCTATTTGCGCGGCCTGGCTGCCAAACACGGCTTTGGCCTGGCCGGGTTAAAAATGGGCAATGACGAATTGGATGAGGACGATATCGCTGCCATATATCAGAACTCTCTGGTTACTCTCAAAAAGGCGGGCAGTCTGTAGAGCCTTGCTATGCATCACAGCATTTTGCGATACTGGCCGGAAAAGGTTATGATTAGGAGTGAAACCAGCCTTTAAAGCGGATGGTAAAACAAGGGGGTAGGGGCATGGATCTAACAGAAATAACCATTAGAAAGAACGGCAAATGGTATTTCGGCGAAGCCGAAATGTTTCGCCGCAATATTTTAAATATTTTAGCGCAGCACATTGAAAAAGCTGAGGACGGCAGCTACGGCATCCGCCTGGGCAGCGACTTCAACCCTCTGACAGTCGAAGATGTTCCCTTTTTGGCCAGCGGGTACTCCAAGGAGGACGGCAGAATAAAACTGACCTTTCATGACTTGCAGGAAATGTACCTGGAAGGAGAGGTTCGTTTGATTCTTAAAGGGGATGTCCCCTATATATCCTTTCGCTGGGAAGCAGATACCCGCCTGAGCCGCGGGGTGTACTGGAAGCTGAGCCAGTACTTCCGCTTCCAGGGTGATGACGTCTATATCGCCACACCCGCCTTGCAGGAACAGTAACTTTTAGACTGTAATAAAACCCCGTGGGGCTGCAAACACTGTACACCGTTACACCGGGACGGCAGACTATGTGAGAACTTTCGGTAAGATTTCGAAAAAATGTTTGGGATGCAATTTACTTTACACAAAAGATTACGGCCTACCCAATGATAGCAGATATGGGAGGCTACCCCTCATTTTTACCACAAAGTGCTGTTATTTGGCCGTTTGAAGGAATTTTTGCTATTGATTTATTGAGTTGCGAGAGGCAGACTTTTAGACACAATCTGCCTCTTCCTTGCCTGCCCTACCGACCTTTTTAGCGACCTCCAGCCCTCTTCTAAAGACTTTCACTCCTTGGCATTTTTTGTCTCTAAGTATCTAGCATAGTTTAAAAGTTCTGTTTTGCCATCGTCCGACAACGACAAAAACAAGTCTGTTAAAATATTGGTTTCTTGGACATAGCGGTTGTCGGTGAATCCAATCAGATAGCTAAAACCTACGTTCAAGGCCCTGGCAATGGCCGCCGCATGGATCAGCTTGGGCGGATGACAAGCTGCCTCGTATTTGGATATAGTTGCCTTTGATACCCCAGCCATCTTGCCTACATCCTCCTGAGATAACCCCCTTTCTTCCCTTATTTCCTTTAACCGTTGGGCAAATACTTCTCTTAGCTGTTTTGCATCTGTCTGATTTGCTCCTGTCTGTTTTAGGTCTTTATTAATCTTTACCACCCTCTTACACATTCTAATAAACATATAACACGAATTAACTTAATGCGCAAGAAATAATGATTTTTGTTAACAAAAGTTATTGACAAAAATTTACCGATCTGGTAGTTTGGTATTACCGGAGTTGCAAAAAGTTAACCGATAGAGGGGAGACGTTAATGACTTTTCCCATTGAGAGAAACATTCGGGCCGAACGGGTTCGGTGCGGATTGACTCAAAGAGAAATAGCTCGAAAGCTCGGACTTTCGGCAACTGGATACAACCAGAAGGAAAATGGAAAAAGGCCATTCACCCTTGAAGAATTCGTTAAAATATGCAAAATACTGCAAGCAAACCCAGATTCATTAATCAAAAAGTCCGATTAACGGGCTTTTTTTCGCCCCTTGGTTTCGAAATGTTAACAAAAAGAGGGCGGAGCGTCAGAAAAAAGCCAGGGATTTAATAATGGCTGCTATGTTTTAAATAATGATGAAAGGAGGAAAACCGGTGAAAGGGCTGTTAGTTGCATTTGCCATTACGGTTTCACTGATATCCGGAATGTTTAGTTCATTGTATATTTTCACCAGGATTTACCTGGATACGTAGCAGTAATTGTTAACTTTGTCACGGGAAGGATGGGGGGGTAGAAAATGCCAATAGGAGGAGGATAAAAAGTGACTAGATTACAAGAAATGTTTTTATTTGGTACTTTCATTTTTTACTTATTCAAAGGCGCATTGTATGTATCTTTGTACGTAGCATTGATCATTGTGGAAAAACATGCCCGGCAACGACATAAACAAATACAACTGTTTTTATGTAAAAAGAGGGCTAGTGAGCGGGAAAGATGGCAGGTGGCATATAGCCTATATGAAAAGCAAAGCGATATTCCAACATCAAAGCCTTTAGAATTATCCCAATTAATAAATAACCCCAATTCATTTACAGCATATTCCAATGTCAAACATTGCCTATAGGGCTAAAGTTTCAGCGACTTCACTCTCCTGAACCATCATAAATTTTGCGCCAGATATGATTAAGACTCTTAAGTTTCAGGTATTATCCGAAATGTTATACATGGAAGGTTCTTCTGTCCGTTATCGCGCTTTACGGTATAACTAATAGAATTAATGGTGCCGGAGGCGGGGGTGGGGGTGTGGCGAGACAGCAGAGGAAACCTGCGACCGAATACCAGGTTATCGCAGCGCGTCATTGCAATCCTACTGGGAGTTGACAAAAGCGTGGTGAAAAAGGTGAAACAGATTAGCCGGCCAATGGCAAAAAACCGCCTGACTCCTGCATTCAGGGCCTTGCGCCTGCTTCAAATTCCTTTTCCGCCCGGATTTTTATGCCCTGCAGGTTTTGCCATTGCTGTATACCCGCGCCGCCCGGTTCGATGATCAGATAGTTGAGCAGTCTGAGTCTCCAGCCTTCATTCTGATTGCTGCTCCAGCGCACCAGCAGGCGGGTGGTTTCTTCATCGACAGCCTGGAGTTGATAAGTCCAAGCCACCAGGTAGTCCTCATTTTGCTTACCGGTCAGCATCAAGGTCTGGGGCGGCTGTACCTTTTCGGCTTCCATCCCCAATTGCGGGGTGAGATGGATCTTATCCCCTTCCCGCAGATCCTGCAGTTCCGGAATGATACGGTTGGCTGACTGGTTGCCTTCATAAAAGTAACCCGGCCCGGCCATACGATTGATAAAATCCCAATTATACCAGCCCGCCCGCTTATAGCCCATCTGCACCACATAAGCCCACACCGTTTCCCGGGGAGCATTTATGGTGACCGCCTGGGTGTATTTCCAGTTGGGATCGGCCACCAGTCCATCACCCGGTATGGCAGCGCCGATTTCCTCATCGGTGGCGCCCATGCGCAGCATCCACGGCCTTACCACAACGATATAGAGCACTATTAGTACCAGAATAAAGATTAATGTCTTTTTTATCATGGTTTTCCTCCATGCCGGCAAAGGCCTGGAACGACGGTAAGAGCAGCCATTAACCATGGTTTAACGGCATTTTCCGCGATATACACTTGGCCGGGGGACACAGACGCTTCCCGATTCAGGCTAGAGCACCCCTAAATGCGGGGGCCTGAATAGGCGTTCATCATAGCTCAACAGCTCATCTAGCTCAGCCAGCATGCGGTCTTTATCCCTTGTCAGGATCCCGTTGATATTGCAGTAATTGTTGCTGTGGTCACTCAGAAAGACGCTGCCTTCGCATTCCAGGTTTTCCAGCAACAGTCTCACCTCGCGCAGGGTTTCGTGAGGGGTCTGCAGCTCGAATTCCCCGCTCTGGTAGGCTTCATACATAGGAGTACCGGGCTGGGGAAAAAATGTCCGCAAGCGTATAAAACTGGGGACGAATGCATTTAAGGCCTTGGCGCTGTTGATGGCGTGCTGCCGGCTGTATTTTCTACCGCCTACCCCGGCCAGATAGTACTCGCTCACTTCTATGCCAGCCTGTTTGAGCTTTAATCCCGCCGCTATGATTTCTTCGCTGCTGGTGCCTTTGCAGATCTCATTCAAGACCACATCATCCCCGCTCTCCATTCCCATATGGAGGCGGTTCAGGCCGGCCTCTTTAAGGGTTATCAGTTCTTCCAGACTTTTTTTATTCACAAACTTGGCCGAACCGTACACGGTAATGCGTTGCAGGTGAGGGAAACAGGCGCGGGCATAGCGGCAGATATCAACCAGCTGTTCAGTTTTCATCACAATGGTGTTGCCATCGGGGAAAAAGACGGACTGGACCCCTTCGCCATAATACTCCCGGGCCGTTTGCAGATCTGCCTTGATATCCTCTACAGGCCGGACGCGGAACTTCTTGTCTTTGTACAAATAACAAAAGGCGCAGCGGTTATGAGGGCATCCGATGGTGGCCTGTATAAGTAAGCTTCCGGCCTCGCTGGGCGGGCGATATACAATTCCTTCATAACGCATGGCTTAAACCTCCTTATATAAATCAAACATAGCAGATTGTATAATGCTTTTGAAGGCTTAATAGATACAAAAGCCTAATTTCCAGTTGTTTTCAGGGCTTTTAATGGCTATATTTACAATAAGATATACAAAGGAGCAGGATTATTATGCCCCTTCGGGTTTTAATTGCAGCCGATCAGGAAAGAGAACGCATTGTGCTGAGATATCTCTTGGAACAGATAAAAGCCGTGCAAGTTGTTGGGGAAACGGTCAGCGGCCTGGCCTCACTTAAATGTAGCCGGGAACAATTGGCCGACCTGGTTATAATGGATGTCGGCGAAATGGAAGAGGGCGCCTGGCAAGCGGTGTCGGCCTGGGCTGAACAGAAGGATGCTCCTCTGTTGGCACTGGTGGGTGAAAAGCCTGAACGGGCGGTTGAAGCCTTTGCCTGGGGAGCCCTGGATTATTTAGTCAAGCCTGTGGAATCCAAGCGCATCGAAAAGTCGGTGCTTCGGGCCAGGGAACGCCTTCTTGACCGGGAACGCATCCAGGAAATAGTGGAAATCAAACTCAAGGAAAGAATAGAATTCATTTTAGGCAAATACCGCCAAGCGAATAAGACCTTTAACCTTCTGCCGGTGCGCGGCAAGGGCAAAATCACCCTGCTGAAGGAGGAAGACATAGTATATTGTGAGAGCCAGGTAAAAAAGGTGATCATATGCACCCGCAACGGGATGTACATCAGCAACTTCACCCTGAATGAACTGGCCGTCAAGCTTAGCGAAATCGATTTCTTCCGTGCTCATCCGGCCTTCATGGTTAATCTGAATTATGTCAAAGAGATATTGAATTTTGGAGAAGGGTCGTATGTCCTGCGCCTGCATGGTTGTGAAAGGGACATAATTTTGAGCCGTTCCAGAGCTAAATTATTGCGGCACAGGTTAGGTATTTAATTTATACTTAATATAGTGTCACTGGGGATAAAAAACATACCGTACATACCATATAATTAACTTTATGGTGCTAAACCGCGGAGCATGGATAATGGTATAATCTTAAGAAAGCATGATTAAACAGGATTTTTGTCCTGGGCTGGGGGTGAAAAATTGACTAAAACCCGGTTTTGGTGCGGACATCAATTTGAACTGTCAAAGTAACCCGTGAAAACTACTAAACAAAACAAACCTAGCGAAAAAAATCACAAAATCTATTAATATACAATTAGGGTATTAGTACGTACAGACAAAAATGTGAGGAGGGTAGACAGAGGAGCAACAGGATGGGTGATGGGACGGAACGTCGTCCATCAAAAGACTCCCGAGAAAAATATGAAATAAAACTGGGGGATAGGCGTCTTTAGGTCGTTGAGATCTATAGCCGCAGGCGAGATTGGAGTGATAGAATGTTACCATTTTATGTATTAGAAAGGTATGAGGGTAACGAGGCCTTATTTAATCTGGTAATGATGTCCATCGTTTCTACATATGCTGGTGAGCCTTTGCATGTGCATGCTGAGGGGTTGCGCGGTACTGGTAAAACCACAATTATGAGATCTGCCCGGGGTATCCTACCGCCCATCGAACGCATAAAAGGCTGCATATATAATTGTGATCCCTATGATCCCCATTGTCCCCACCATCGTTATTTAACCCAGGAACAAATCGAATCCATCGGCACCGAAATGATTCCCATGCCGTTCTTAGAGATCTCCCACTCAGCCAAGGTGGGGACTGTCGCAGGCAGTATCGATCTGGCCAGGTTGACGGATCCTAATCATCCGGAAGCACATATGCTCCCCGGTTTGATCCCGCAAGCCCACCGCGGAATTCTATTTATAGATGAAATCAACCGCCTGGCAGACACTTCGCCAGAAATTACTGACATCCTGTTGGATGTGATGGGCAATAAACCCGGACACCTGCAGATTGAAGAAGCCGGATTACCGGCCGTGGAGATCATTGTTAATGTATCGGTGTGGGCAGCCTCCAACCCGGATGAAGACCCGGGCCCGCTGGAGGAGATACGGCGCCAGTTGTCAGACCGTTTTGACATGGTCTGCTATATGGGAAGGCCTCATTCAGTGGATATTCTTTCTCATATGCTGGCGGAAAATTCTCACCAGAAGAAAGCCCGTCTCTATAAGCAAAGAAGAGTAGTACAGGTGGATGAAAGCAAAAACGACGCCTATCGCCAGCAGATCATCCGCTGGGCTGAGCAGTATGACAAGACCGAGCTGCCTGACTTTTTGCGCAACTTCATTGCCCGCTTGTATATCAAGCATAATCTGGAAAGTATCAGGGCTATTGAGGCCATGCAGCAGGGATCGGTTTTGCGCTGCTTAATAAAAAACCGGGATAAGGTACAAATATCGGATGTTACCGAAACCATACCCCTGGTATTGAAGCATCGTGTCGACGGTGACACCCTGGTTCGCATCATTAACGACCTCGACACCCGGGGCAGCAAAGAAGGCATCTTAAGCTTCAAGAACCGTAAAGAAAAGAAAAAAGAGGAAGAAGAACCTGAATATTTTCAGCATGATGCCCGTTCATTGAAGGATTTAAGCCGCGGTGAATTAATCAATACCGAAAAGAACCTGACGCCGACTGATTATTAGGGAGGAGTGGTCTAAAGTGGCATGGATGGAAAAATCCAAAGTCGACAAGGCCGCTTCTGTAGGCAACTACCTCGGACTGTATCTGGGTCAGGGTCAGGGCATTCGTTTGGGCGAGAGTACGGTGGTGAGCTGCCATACCCATGGCCGCATGCCGGAAAAAAGAGTTAAAGGCCAGATTAAGATCTTCACCAACCGGGATGCGGGCAAATGCTTTTTGGATTTTGTCGATGAAGGTCAGGTAGTTCACATGGATGTGTTTCACCGGCCCGGCGAGGTTGATCCGGTTGAACTGGCCAAGGCCATCTTTTGGGGGTTTAATCAGTATTTCATCGTCAAAGACCCCCAGCTTCAGTACGCGGAGGATGAGCGCTTTAAGATAGCAGCCGGCTTTGCCACCAAGATATTCTTGACCACTGCTATGGGCAAAGGTACCGTATACGAATTGATGCAGGAAAAAATCCAGCCCTATAGCGAATCCGACGAGGGTCATGATCATGTCCATATCCTGGCCCAGCTGCAAAAAGAAGAATATTATCTGGTCTATGTAATCGCAGAAATTGTTGAAGAATTCATTCTCAATAACGAATTAAAACTGTCCCGGGTACGGAATATAACCCATGGCAATCAAAAACGGGAGGAAGAAAGCTACGCCGGATACATGCGCCTGCCCTGGAAAAGACTGAAGGGACAAAACGCCCGGCAGCTGCCCGATAAAGAAAATGTTAATCAGCTGATCATAAAACTGGCCGAAAAATTCGGCGGGGTGGAGGAAATTGAAGAATTTATGGAAAATTACTCCACTAATATTTTGAAGCGCAAAGGCATCGAACAGCAGAAGAAAAAATGGGGAGATATCGAAAACGATATAGAACAATTGGAAGAACTGGGAATTATTAAAGAAACTATGTTCGGCAAGGTATTAACTAAGCAAGGGCAGGCTTTAAAAGATTTTGTTTTAACCAATAAGTGTGAACTGGAAACCGAAATCAGGCGCAATATCCGGAAAATGCCGGCCGGAGGAAAAGGCCGCTATAAAAAACTGGGCAAGTCGGAAAGCAAAATGTCATCAGTGGAACTGACCAACCGCAACCGTACCATAAACAACCCGGACAAAAATTGGTCCGGTGACCTGGCGGTGCCGGAAACCATTATTCAGGCCAAGAAAAACAGTTTTTTGCGTGGCGATAAGCATCTGGTCATTAAAAAAGATGATTTGCATTATTATGATAAAAAGACTTATGTGCCGGTCGATATCTGCTTCTTGATTGATGCCAGCGGCAGCATGGCAGGGGATAAGAGGCAGGCCGCCTGTTTCCTGGCGGAACACCTGTTGCTGTCCGGCAAGGAAAAAGTGGCAGTGGTGATCTTTCAGGAAAGAAGCAGTCAGGTAGTGGTGCCATTTACACGGAAACAGTCGATTCTCAAGAAAGGGTTGGCCATGATCAATCCGGCCGGATTGACACCTCTGGCCAGCGGCATTATGACTGCAGTAGATCTGATCAAAAACAGTCGGGTGAGAAACCCCTTGCTGGTGCTGATTACTGACGGCTTGCCCAATACCCCGCTGTGGACTATGGATGCCAAAGCGGATGCCCTGGAAGCGGCGGGAAAAATTGAAGAGGCCAAGATTAGATTTATGTGCATCGGCATCGAGGCCTACCGCCAATACCTCGAAAAAGTGGCAGAACGCGCCCATGGGGTCCTGTATATAGTTGACGACCTGAACAAAGATAACCTCATCAGTATTGTCCGCAGCGAGAAAAAACAGCTGCAGGAAGTGAAACAATGACGTAGTTACCGGCTGTTGCTTGATAAGGAGTTTGACATTATTCGTGGGATTCTGCTAAAATTTCAATAGTATAATAGTTGATTGACATATCTGCTAATATGTAATTAAGTTTTCTTTTTAATAACTCCTCCTTCATACCGAGCACCGTTAGGTGCTCGCTTTTTTTATAATTTTATAAAAAGATTCATAATAACCGTCAGCGCTTAGTATTAATTAAAAGGAATATTTTGGAGGAGGCATATTTATGGCAAAGAAGTTGATTATTGCGCTGACGGCAGTTGTACTAGGCATCTGTTTGCTCAGTGGAGGCTGTTCTTCCAACCAGGGCGCTGATAAAGTACAGCAGCTTAAAGACTTGCTGCAGCAATCTATAAACCGGGAACCCGCCCCACAGCCGGCTACGCGCATACAGGATCTGCTTCCTGAAGCTCCGGTTGCCACTCAGGAAGAAATTAGCGTCACCCTCTATTATGGAGACCAGGATAATAAAGGCCTGGTTGCAGAAAGCAGGAGCGTGGAGAAGACTGCCGGCATGGCGCGAGTAACCGTGCAGGAGCTTTTCCGGGGGCCTGCCCAGGCCGAAAACGTAAGGTTGTTTCCTGAGGGTACGCAACTGCTGGACATCAACATCAAATCTGATGGTCTGTGCATAGTAGACGTCAGCAATCACGTTCGCAATGTGCCAACCAAGGAGCAGGCCAAACTCATGGTTTATTCCCTGGTTAATACCCTGGGTGAATACCCTACCGTCAAAGAAGTCAGCTTGATGATTGACGGTGAATATGCTGATTCGATCAATTATTTGGATTTATCCGAACCTCTGGCTCCCAACTACGATTTGACCAAATAATAAACAGATAAGCCGACGCAAAAGGCTGCAAGCAGGGGCAGGGCCGTTTTAGGCCGTGCCCTTGCTTGAAATGCTCATGGCCGCAAGGCCGCAATACTTCGCAGCCTCCGCTGGTTCGACCGGGGGGCCTTCGCGACTATATGTTGGATATCCATGCAATTTGTAGTATCGTTGTAAATATAATCTAAATTAATCAAATGAAGGGAGGGAAGTCACCGGGATTTAATATTTTGAATCTGCGCTCATGAAATTGATGGAGGTGGTCCGATTATGAGCCTTTTTAAGCGGATTAACGATAACATTAGAGCCAACCTGAACGCTTTGCTGGACAAGGCCGAAGATCCGGTAATACTTCTCAACCAGTATCTCCTGGATATGGGGGATGACATCGCCGATGCCGAAAATGCCGTTGCCAGGCAATTGGTGGTGGTTCATAAGCTGAAAAGGTTATATGAAGAAGCGGCCGCTTTGGCGGATAAACGCTCTGACCAGGCCTTGATGGCTCTGCAAAAAGAACGTGAAGACCTGGCCCGGGAAGCCCTGAAGGAAAAGAATCTGTACGTGTCCAGAGCCAGCGATTACAAACAACAATATGATCATATGGCGGAGATCGCCGATAGCCTTAAAATCCAGCTTCAGGAAATGAAGGACGAATTCGAGCGTCTCAAAGCCAGGCGCGACACCCTGGCCGCCCGGGTTCAAGCCGCCAAAGCTCAGAAGAACGTGGCAGATTCATCCCGCGGCTTCGTCAAAGACAGCTCCCGGGGGGGATTTGAACGCATGGAAGCCAAGGTTTTGCAAATGGAGGCTGAAGCCCAGATCGCCGCGGGAGACTTGAGCGGCGGCCGGTCGGTGGATCAGGAACTGGAAGCGCTGGGCGCCGGCGATGCCATTGAACGTGAATTGGCGGAATTAAAGGCCAAGTTAGAGGCAGGCGAATAATCACCCCATATCATTGTCATTTCCGGCCGGTACAACATTCGTAAATTGTGTATAAAGTTGGAGTGGATTTTTCGGAGTACAAGGCGGAGGCGTGAGCAATACTGGACCCAGCTCGATTGACGGCAACCAGTAATTCGGAAAAATCTACCCAGATTATGTGCATGAGTATACGGAATGTTTTACTACCTTCAGGAGGGAGAACCAATGGAGTCATTATATTGGGGTTGCCTGTGGGGAGGGCTGATTTTTGCCATCATTACCATTATTTTCGGAGATTTGCTGGGCGATATCTGCGGAGGAATATTTCATTCCCTCTCTTTTGATCATTTGGATTTCCTCAGTCCCGTGGTCCTGGTCAGCGGCATCACCATTTTTGGCGGAGCCGGCATTATGCTTGGACGCATCAGTTCGCTGGCCGCAGCTTCGGTGGCCGTGTTTTCCGTAATAATTGCCCTGATATTTTCCATATTGATCTATTTTGTCAATGTCAGGCCCATGAAAAACGCGGAGAATTCCAGTGGATATTCCATGGCGGAACTGGTGGGGAAAATCGGGACTGTGAGCGTACCGGTCCCTGGAAACGGGTTTGGAGAAATTTTGGTCAAAATAGGCGGAGGCAATACCAATCATATCGCCTGCAGCTGCAACGGAGAGGACTTCCCGATGGGAACCCGGGTGGTTGTGGCTGAGGTTGAGAATGGAGTTTTGAAGGTCTTTTTGTACGAAGAGCAGTAAAAGGAGGATTGATGCCATGCCGGGCATATTAAGCGTTATAACGGTTCCACTGATCGTAATTGTGATTGTTTTGGTGCTGGGTCTGGCTTTTTGGGCCAGATACAAGACGGTGGGCCCCGACGAAGCCATGATTGTGACCGGGTCCATGCTGGGCAGCAAAAATGTGCTTTCCGACGATCCGGGGCGAAAGATAAAAATCGTCCGGGGAGGCGGCGCATTTATACTGCCTATTTTCCAGGAAGCGAATTTTCTTTCCTTGCTATCCCACAAACTGGATGTTACCACGCCTGAAGTCTACACCGAACTAGGTGTTCCGGTCATGGCTGACGGAGTCGCAATCATTAAAATCGGAGGTTCCGTGGAGGATGTGGTAACGGCCGCCGAACAATTCATGGGAAAACCCAAAGAGGCTCTGCAGCAGGAGGCTCAAGAGGTGTTGGAAGGCCACCTCCGGGCCATTCTCGGTACTATGACGGTGGAAGAAGTGTACCGCAACCGTGATAAGTTTGCCCAGGAGGTGCAGGCGGTCGCCGCCAATGATCTCAAGAAAATGGGCCTGCAAATCGTTTCCTTTACGATTAAGGATGTCCGCGACAAGCAAGGCTACCTGGACGCTCTGGGCAAGCCCAGAATAGCCGCCGTCAAACGTGACGCCGAGATTGGTGAAGCGCAAGCCATAAGGGATGCACGTATTCAGAAAGCGCTGGCCGATGAAGAAGCCCAAAAGGCAGAATTGCTGAGAGACACCAATGTGGCCGAAGCTTTTAAAGAAAAGGAACTTCAGGTCGCCGCCTTTAAAAAGGAACAGGATACCGCCAGAGCCGCAGCGGATCAGGCTTATAAAATTCAGCAGGCCAAATCCGAGCAGGTGGCGGTGGAAGAACAGATGCGGATAGAGATGGTGAGAAAAGACCGGGAAATTGACTTGCAGGAAAGGGAAATCTTACGCCGCCAGAAACAATACGACGCCGAAGTGAAGAAAAAGGCTGACGCCGATCGTTACGCGGTAGAGCAGGCGGCTGAGGCGGACAAGGCCAAACGCCTGCGGGAAGCGGACGCGTTGCAGTATAAAATAGAGGCGGAAGCCAAAGGCAGCGCAGAGCAAAAACGCCTGGAAGGGTTGGCCATTGCCGATGCGGAAAGAGCCAAAGGAACTGCCGAAGCCGAGGTCATACGCCTGCGCGGTTTGGCCGAAGCGGAAGCCAAACAAAAACTGGCCGAGGCTTTTGAAAAATACGGAGAGGCGGCGGTATTGGACATCATCGTAAAAATGCTGCCGGAATTGGCCGCCAAAATTTCCGAACCGTTAAAATCCATCGACAGCTTAACGGTAGTTGACACCGGCAACGGGGCGGGCGCGGCCCGTCTGAGCAACTATGTAACATCATTGATGGCAACCGCACCGGAAATGCTGAAATCAGTGTCGGGAATAGATATCAATCAGATGGTTACAGGGCTGACCCATAAACAGCCTCAGCCCTAGCAACAATTGGGGGAAACGGAAAAAGGCGACAGTGAAAACCTCTCTGTCGCCCAAATTATTCATACCCGCAAGTGGCCCACTTGTGTCACAATTATTTACATATTATTGTATTATCGGTAATTATGATATATCAATGTAGAATTGTTTGGGGAGAAGAAAATGAATTCAGACAGAATGGGAATAGTTCAGAAGTT
>NZ_DIPG01000042.1:0-1655 GCF_002426325.1 Syntrophomonas sp. UBA5494
TGAAGGCGCTGAGCCAGGGCATAGCCTACGTCATAAATGCCCCCGTTGCCTTCCTTGCTTTCTTTGCCGTCAGTGGGCACGTAGGATTCGTCACTGTGGGTATGGTAAATAGCTATGGTAGGTTTAGCCGCCACGACCGGAATCTCTTGGCTGTCTATCACCCAGGCCTGGCGATTGTCGTCGAAATTTACTTCTGGCATCTGTTCCTGGCCCACATATACGCAGCGCGCGGTGTGACCTGATACCTCTACCACCTGGTACCTGCCATTGTCACTGCTGATGTACTCATCGCCTACATACACCTGGGTGCCAGTCTGGCTTATGGTATTGTTGTCCTCATCCACCAGTGAAAAATAATACCCGGAAGGCAATTCCTCATAAACGGCCTCCGCCGTATCCGGCAGGAAGAGACCCAAACCTGTTATCAGGCTAACGGCTAAGAATAGAGACAGCATTTTTCTAGACATGTTCATCACCCCGATCCTGCGGCTTTCTCATTCCGGTGACTTCTATGCGGTCTTCCCAATCTTTAAACTCTTCTTGATCAGGTTCATCATCCTTGTCGTGTGCAGTATAATCAGCCTGTATATCGTCATGATCGTCATGAGCCGGTTTACGGGCTGGTGCCGGTTCCCTGAGGTTTTCTAACAAGGCCGGATCTTTGTCGTCGCTGCTGGGTCCTCCGGCCATGCGTTCCAGACTTTCGCCGACCAGCTCAGCCAGCAGAATTGCCAGGATACCAGCCAGAACCAGAGAGTCGAAGGCACCGGCACCGCCCAGATGAACGGTTCCCCGCACCCCGCTCTGCAGCAGGTAGACAAATTGACCGATGTCTAAAGCCAACACCGCCATTACTGCCGCAAAGAATGATCCGCGCCGTGATCTGCCCGCTAAGTACCCAACGATGCCGGCGACTAAAGGATAAAGGTAAATAGGATCAATAAAAACGGTTTCCGGTTCGGCTCCCAGAAAACGGGCTCCTATAAACAATACCAGGGCGGTAACCACGGCGGCTATTGCCGAGCGCATCTTTTCAAAAGCAGTTCCAGCACCCAGCCACAGCCATATAGCCAGGCCGACCGTTATTACCCCGCCCACATTGATGGTTAACCGGGAGCTAACCGGGATATCAATGAAGCTGCCGACAATGATAGCAGCTATCACCGCCAATGCTGCCCGGTCAGTCATTCGCAAACGGTCCAGGGCCCGGTGAGCTACACCGAAATAGATCAGAATCGATATCACCACAAGCGCAATCAGACCAAAGGGAAAATTGGCCATATTTAGCCACATCCTTTCTCATCTCTTATGGCAATAGATTTCCCCGCATGGGTGTTTTTATGTAAAAAGAAGCTGTCCTGAGGTTATTGGCGGGACCAGAGGCGGCAATCGATATGGCGGGCCTCAAGCCAGGCCCTGGTATGACCTAGAATAATTAAAGGTTTTTCGCGAATTGCGGCAATATTGGGAGATGAAGTCATTAAAAACACTGCTTTAAGCCGATAAATCCATTGTTCTATAAATTTAAACAGAGACTCCGGGCCTTGATGGACATAATGCTTTACCAGGGGGCCGGCCATTCCTACCAATTCAGCCCCCATGCAGAGCGCTTTAGCGGCATCCACAGCCGTTCTGATGCCCCCTGAAGCGATGAC
>NZ_DIPG01000042.1:1820-27296 GCF_002426325.1 Syntrophomonas sp. UBA5494
ATCGAGTTCATTGCCAAAACAGCCCTGGCGCAAATCCTCTATCACGATGAAGTTGGTGCCGCCCTGACCACCGGTATCGAAAAGACTCACTCCAGCGGAAAAAAGCAGTTGGACGCTCTCTTTAGACAGACCGAAACCCACCTCTTTGGCTATGACCGGCACCGGGGACAGAGCCGCTATCCGGCTGATATTATCCAGCATCCCGGCAAAATCCCTTTCGCCTTCCCGCATGGCCAGCTCCTGGGGTACATTGAGGTGCAGCTGCAGGGCGTCGGCCTCAATCATGTCAACTGCCTCAATAGCCGCCTCCGGTTTGGCCAAAGCGCTGATATTGGCCAATATCACCCCTTGCGGGTTAACTTTCCTCACCACCGCAAAAGAAGGCCGTCTTTCCCTGTCTGTCAAGGCTATGGCCTGTGATCCAACCGCCATAGCCAGCCCAAAATCCCGGGCCAGGAGGGCCAAGGCACGGTTGATATCAGTGGATATTTCGGTGCCGCCGGTGATGGCATTAAGCAACAAAGGGTATTGTAAAGACTTACCCAGAATATTCTGGCTGAGATCGATCTTGCCAAAATCGAGTTCAGGTATGGCCTGATGCAACAGGTATACCTCATCAAAGCCGTTCTTGACGGGTCCGTCCTGGCATATGCTGCTGATATTAATATGCTCTTCTTTACGCCTGGCCCTTATCGTTAACCCCTCCCTGCGATTTCTCTGGCTTTTTCCAGGGCGGCCGGATCGTTAATATTAAAAAACAGTTCTGAGACCTGCCCAAAACAGGAAAATACCGTTTCATCCAGATATAGGGCATTGAGATCCTCAAAAATCCTGGTTAATTTCAGCTTATCCTTTTCTAAACAATCAATCAGCAGGGGAAGACAGCTCTGATTATATACCGCTGCAGTAGGCTGCAGACGCCCCCCCAGAACCGGCACCACGGAATCATAACCCTGAGCCCGCTCTAACATGTAATTGATCACGTCTGCATTGATAAAAGGCATATCACAGCTAAGTACAAAAAGCTGCGCCTGGGAAGTGGTCTTCAAAGCGGCATGAATACCGGCGATGGGGCCTTTACGGGGATAAATATCGGTTATCACCCGGGCCGGGTATTTCTCAAATAATTTCGGTTCGTTGGTTACAATAAGCAACTCGTCGAATCGGGGCTGAAGCCGGGCCAGTATGTATTCTATCACCTTGGCGCCGTTAAGGCTGGCCAAAGCCTTATTTATACCCATCCGTGAGCTCTGTCCTCCTGATAGAATGGCTATACCAGGCATCGACGGACTCCTTTACATTTTAATAGAAAAGGCTGCCGTTGGCAGCCCTTGATCTATCGCGGGAAGTTGCCGCAATGGGTGTTGCTGCAGCCCTGGCAGGCCCCCGGCCCGCCTTTGTCACCAAATGATTGGGTGCTGAACGAAGAGAGTAACGCCTCAATATTGGCTGACTGACACCCCGGACATTTTACGTTTTCACGCTTTTTAATTGTGGTTAAAACCTCAAAGTTCCGTTGACAATCCTTGCATTTGAATTCATATATCGGCATGGTTCACCCCACCCGGACTATTAAATGTCATCCGCCGGCTGAGATTCCAGGTATTGGTCCACATCAGCCTGATCAAGCTCATTTTTAGCTTCTTTGACAGACAAGCCAATCCGCTTTTCATTGGGATCAATGCTGATTATCTTCACCATTACCCGATCTCCGGCCTTGACCACATCTTCAGGTTTTTCCACCCGATAGTCGGCCAACTGGGAGATGTGAACCAATCCATCCACGCCCGGATCCAACTCAACGAATGCGCCGAAGGGGGCTATTCTGACCACGGTTCCCTCAACGATATCACCCTGGTGATATTTTTCTAAAGCCAGTTCCCACGGGCTCTTAAGCAGTTTCTTGCGGCTTAATGACACCCTTTCCTTGTCACGATCCAGGCCCAGGATGTAGACCTCAATCTCATTACCTTCGCTGAGAATATCCGCAGGATGTTCAACCCGGCGGTGATCTAGTTCAGAGACATGTAAAAGTCCTTCATAACCGCCCAGGTCAATAAAAGCCCCGTAATCCACGATGCGTTTGACAATGCCGGTGCGGGTTTGGCCTTCAGCAATGTTCTGCCAGAATTCGGCCTTCTGGCGGTTCTTCTCCTCCAAGACCAGTTCCCGGCGGGATAAAACCACCTGTGAGCCCCGGCGTTTGTTGCGGTTGAACTCGATGATGTTGAACAGCATGGTCTGTCCGATGTAATCGTCCAGATTCTTTACATAGCCGTCGTCCACATGGGATGCAGGCAGAAATCCAACCACACCTACATCCGCCAGGAGTCCGCCTTTTACGCTTTCCACCACCGTGCCTTGCACCGGTCGTTTTTCATTGAAAGCAATTTCCAATTCATCCAGGGTCTTTTTGAAATCCACCTTTTTCTTGGACAGGAGGATGGTGCCATCATCATCCCATTTAAGAACCAGGACTTCAATTTCGTCCCCAACCTGAACCAGTTCACGGGCTGAGCCGACATCCTTTAAGGACATCTCGCGAAGCGGAATCACGCCTTCAGATTTGCCACCGACATCAACCATCACTTCATCATCCAACACTTGAACGACCGTGCCCTTTATCACTTCTCCCCTGCTGGGAGTTGCAAGTCCTGCCATTTCAGCCTCAAGTTTGGCAAAAGATTCTTCGTTGCCTGGCTTCTCTCCGGCTTGATTCTGATCTTCCCTTTCTTCGTCATAACCTGTCATCCTACTCATTACCTCCTTAATAATCCAATCCGGAGTAGAAGCACCTGCAGTTATACCGACTTTCGCGGCGTTTTGAAACCAGTCAGGCTGGATCTCTGACGCCTTTTGCACTCTGTAGGTCGTAACCCCGGTATTTAAACACTCTTTAACAAGAGTGGCTGTATTAGAACTATGGGCATCACCGATTACTATCATTAAGTCAACCCGACCGCTTAGTTCGCGGGCTTCCTTAATTCTATTAGCGGTAGCCGAGCATATGGTGTTAAAGACTCTTAACTCGCTGGCCTTGGGCAGAATCCCTTCAACAGCCCGGTAATAATCCCGGGATTCCTTAGTGGTCTGGGAAACCACCCCAACCTTATCCATACCGGGCAAAAGTTCGGCCTCAAACCGGTCTTTTACCACCCGGGCGGCTTCACACCATCCTAAAATGCCCTGTACTTCAGGATGTTCGGCATCCCCAAATATTACCACATTATACCCTTGTTCATCCAGTTCGGCAACCAGCTGCTGTATCCTGGCAACCCTCGGGCAAGTGGCATCTACTACCACAATGTCCCGGTGACGTGCCCGGTCGATAACCTGTGGCGAGCAGCCATGCGAGCGGATGACCAGCTTTTGTCCAGGTTGCAACTGGTCGACATTATTCACCGGGTCAATACCCTGTTGGGCCAATTGTTCCACCACGGCTTGATTGTGAACCAACGGGCCCAGGGTAAAGCATCCATCTGGGAAACAAGCCTCTGCAGCGATTCTCACCGCCCGCTTAACCCCCGCACAGAAACCGGCATGGTTGGCTAATTGGACCTGCAATCGATTTACCCCGCAAATATATAATAAATTCGAAAAATCTTGGATAAATCCTTCTTTATTTACATAAAAGTATATTAATTTGCGCCATAATCTCCTCACTCATTTTCCCCAGAAGGGCAGAACTGTACTTTTCATGGTAATAAGCCGTCAGATCCAGAGGGTGACCGACTCGCACCTTTAAGGGCCGAAACCAGCCGCAGGGAAACCATCCTTCTGTACCGGTAATCGCCACCGGAACCACCGCTGCTCTGCTCTTCATGGCCAGCATAGCCACACCAGGCTGAATGCTGGTCTGGGCAACAACTTTGCGCCGGGCGCCTTCGGGGAAAATCCCTAAGATTTCACCAGCTTCGAGCATTTCCAGGGCCTGCCTTATGGCATTTCGATCCGCTGCCCCTCTCTGCACCGGAAAGGCGTTTAAGCCCCGACAGATAGCTCTTAATAGAACATTTTGAAATAATTCCGCTTTGGCCATAAAATGGACGGGACGCGATAAAGCCACACCCACCAGGATGGGATCCCAGTTGCTGACATGGTTGGCAGCGACGATAACTGGTCCTTTTTTGGGTAGGTTATGTAATCCCTCGACTTTCAAACCAAGAATCAGCAAAAAGATTTTCAAAAAACCCCTGATGAGTGCGTAAAACATTTTACGCCCCCCGAATCTTCATCTTAATGGTATGTAGAACCTCATCTTCAGTCATTTTACTGGTATCCAGCATAATATGATCCGGCAAAATCCGTAAGGTCCCTACCGGACGCTGGGAATCGATCTGATCCCTTTTTATGATCTCCTCCCGCACCGCGTCGAGATCGGCCCTATAGCCGCGCATTTCCATTTCCCGCACCCGGCGCTGGGCTCGTTCTTCAATACTGGCGGTAAGGAAGAATTTATAGTCGGCATCGGGAAGCACATATTCCCCGATATCCCGTCCATCCATGACCACTGAACAGCTCCGGGCCATGGCTTGCTGGAGTTTAACCATGACTTTTCTCACCCCGGGATGAGCTGATACGATTGAAACTGCCTCACCAACCCGTGGCGAACGAATTAGACTGGTAACATCTACCCCATCGCTGATTATTACTTGGCCATCTGATTGGGTTTCGAAGTGAATATCAGTGGTTTCCGCCATCTGTTGCAGCAGGCTGGAGTCATTCAGATCAATACCTTGTTGCAGGACTTTCAAAGTGAGGGCTCGATACATTGCACCGGTATCAACATAAGTAAAGTTCAGTTCACGGGCCAATCTCCGCGCCACGGTGCTTTTGCCAGCACCAGCCGGACCATCAATCGCTATCTTCATTCGTTTACCACCCATGTATGCTCGTCTCTATTTTAGCATACCTCAAACCGCTGCGACACCTTGCACTAAAGTTTTTGACCGCGGTTTATAAACATTTAGTGGTGAGGCCCTCCAGCAGCGGCCAGAATTGCGGGAAGGAGATGTCAACTACTTCAGCGCCCTTCAGCACTGTTTCTCCGCGGGCTACAAGCGCGGCTACGGCCAGGCTCATAGCGATGCGGTGGTCGCCGAAACCATGCACTTCAGCTCCCCGGAGCGATTCCGGCCGGCCGGTAATGGTCAAACCCTGAGGCATTTCTTCAACACAAGCCCCCATTTTATTAAGCTCGCTGCATATAGCTGCCAGGCGATCTGATTCTTTTACTCGCAATTCCCCGGCATCCTCGACCCGGGATTCACCATCAGCTGCTGCCATGGCCACGGCAAGCACCGGAACTTCGTCTATCAGCTTTGGCATCATCCTGCCGTCAATTACGGTGCCACGCAGCGGGGCGCTTTTGACCAGCAGGTCCGCAACCGGCTCACCCCCCACCGTTCTGCGGTTCTCCATGATTATATCGGCTCCCATGGCGTCTAAAACCTCAATAACACCGGCCCTGGTAGGATTGACGCCGACGTCGCGGATCATAAGCTCCGACCCGGGCACAATGGAAGCTGCCACCAAGAAAAAAGCCGCTGAAGAGATATCCCCGGGAACCAGAAACTGTTGGGGTTCTAAAGTTTTACCCGGGTTGAGGGTGACGCTCCCCGGCTTCACAATGAGGTCGGCTCCCATGGCGGACAGCATTCGTTCGCTGTGATCCCGGGAAGGCTGCACTTCCCGCAAGACGGTTTTCCCTTCGGCCTGCAGCCCGGCCAGCAGCAGGGCTGTTTTAAGCTGGGCGCTGGCTACCGGCAGCTGGTATTCAATGCCGGCCAGGCTCCCGCCTATGACCACTAAAGGAGCCAGACCGTTTTGTCTGGCATATAAGGTCGCGCCCATCATCCGCAAAGGCTCCATAACCCGTCGCATCGGCCGCTGGCGCAGGGAGCGGTCCCCACTTAAAACTGAAAAAAAGGGAAGTCCCGCCAGCAATCCGGACAGGAGGCGCATAGTGGTTCCGGAATTGCCGCAGTCCAATACATCCTCGGCTTCCTTTAAACCCTCCCAGCCCTTTCCGGATATAATCAGGCTCTGCTTCTCGGTCCGGATATCGACCCCCAATTGGCCTAGACATCTGCAGGTTGACAGAGTGTCCTGGGCTTGAAGGAAATTCTGTACACTGCTCCTGCCCCGGGCCAGGGCTGAAAAAATAAGGGTCCGGTGAGATATCGATTTGTCTGCGCTGACCCTTATCTCTCCCCGCAAGGCTTTGCATTGGCTGAGCTTGATTTCCACTACCTTAACCTCCTCACTTCATCCAGGCCTTGATATGCTGCCGGCTCAGGGCTTCGACTGCCCTTAGCGCCGCATCATCATCAGGTACACTGATGCGTATCGTCCCGCCATCGCCTTCTCTGATTCTTAGGATTTCCAAGTCCATAATATTTACCTGACAACTTCCCAAAATATTTCCTAATTGTCCTATCACCCCGGGTTTATCCGGTACGATACACACGATATCAGTAGACTCCCCCAGGTAAGTGCGCTGCAGGTGGGGAATCTGTGCCCTGATTTTGCGGGCCTGCTCCAGGCCGGCCCGCAACCGTATCCGGTCTCCATCCGCCACTGCTCTTTGCATAGCTTGCAGTTCGCTTATCAGCTTATCCAGCTCTGCAATTATATACTTTCGATTGGATAAAACAATATCCTCCCATAGACCCGGGTTGCCTGAAGCTACCCGGGTGGTGTCGCGAAAACCGCCGGCAGCCATCATCATAGCCTGCCGGTCTCCCCTGGTGACATTCAGCAGCGCCGCCGCAGCCAAGTGAGGTACATGGCTGACCTGGGCCACTATCCGGTCATGCAGCCTGGCCTCCATGATATGCACCTTGGCCCCGGTCTCTCCTATAAGACCGCTCAAACGGTCTATAGCCGGCCGGGGCGTATCTGCAGCCGGGGTCAGTACATATACTGCGTTTTCATAAAGGTAACGATCGGCCCCCTGAATTCCAGCGATCTCTGCACCTGCCATAGGATGACCGCCAATACCGCATACGTCTGCGGGAAGCCCGGAAAACAAAGCCTGCACCTTCATCTTGGTGCTGCCCACATCAGTAATCAAGGTTCCCGGCCTGACAAACGGCATGATGTCCTGTAGAATTTGCGCATAAGCGGCCATCGGCGTACAGAGGAATATAACACTGGCCCGAGACACGGCTTCATCCAGCGGGGGACTTTCCTGTATGGCGCCAATGGCAATGGCCTGCTTCACTGCATCCTGCTGGGAGTCCAGGCCGGTTATGCGTTGTACCAGGGCGGAGCCCTGCAAAGCCAAACCCAATGATCCGCCGATCAAGCCCAGGCCGATTATGAGTATTTTCTCAGCCATCTTCCCGATCGCCACCTTCCAGTTCGATGCTCAGGGCAGCAGTCATTTGCCGCAGTTTTGTCATCAAGCCCTTGAATCTGTCCGGGGTAAGAGATTGAGGTCCGTCAGACCAGGCTTCGCTGGGATTCTGGTGCACCTCGATCATCAAGCCGTCACAGCCCGCGCCTACCGCCGCCAGGGCCATGGGCTCCACCAAGCGCCATTTTCCGGTGCCGTGGCTGGGATCAACTACTACCGGCAGATGGGTCAAATGCTTTATAATCGGCACCGCACTCAGGTCCAGGGTATTGCGGGTATAAGACTCAAAACTGCGGATGCCGCGTTCACACATAATTACCTGCGGATTGCCGCTGGATATGATGTATTCGGCGGCCATGATCCATTCTTCAATGGTGGCTGAGGGCCCCCGCTTTAACATGACTGGTTTCCCGACTTTACCAAGCTCCCGGAGCAGAAAGAAGTTCTGCATATTCCGCGCTCCGACCTGCAGTATATCGACGTACTCGGCTATGGTTTCTATATGGCGGGGATCCATGACCTCGGTGACAACAGGCAGCCCGGTTTGCCTGCCGGCTTCGGCCAGGATCTTCAGGCCGGCTACTTCCATACCCTGAAAAGAGTACGGCGATGTGCGGGGTTTAAAGGCCCCGCCGCGCAGCATTGCCGCACCTGCAGCTTTAACCGTATGCGCTACTTGCAGATATTTTTCTTCACCTTCCACTGCGCAGGGACCTGCGATGACCGTCAAAGAACCGCCTCCCAATTGACAGCCCTTTACTTTAATGACGGTCTCTTGTTTAAACTCCCGCGATGCCAGCTTAAAGGGTTGAACAATAGGAACCACCCTTTCAACTCCGCAAAGGGTTTCAAATAGATCCAAATCCTCCTGGGTCCGATTGCCTACCGCGCCTATAATGGTTCGTTCCACCCCATGGGAGAGGTGCACCTGGAAATGGCGCTCCTTCAGCTTGATTTCAACTTGTTCAATCAATTCGGGCCCTGCGTTTTTCTCCATTACGATAATCATAAAAAAACCTCCTTACACAGCGTGGAGGAGAGAAAAACAGAAACCATTGGCATATCGCCAATGGTCGATCCATTGTCGTTATTCCCACCATCCTGCCATACTACAATGTTTTTGAGGGCATCCTACCTTACTACAATATCAAGAATACCTCAAACACCCCGCCAAGATCAAGTCAAATCTACAATGGCAAAAGCAGCCAGGGACAAAGGCAGAGTTGTCTTCGTCACCATGGCTGCGCTTGCTATAACCCCAAACGATTCCCGACATCTTCATCAGACTCGGGTCAGAGATAATACAGGCACTTCTAACCGAGCGATAGTCATATCCCCTGGGTCTCCCTCAGGGGGTCATTTGCTTTCGTTGACCGCCGCCAGGTAGATTCCCATTAAGATAACGGCGCCACCGGTCAGTTGATACCAGAGCAAGGCTTCATTGAAAATGAACCACCCCAGTATACTGGCCATGACCGATTCGCCCAGAATGGAAACCGCCACCACCGGTGCTTTAACGAATTTCAAGGCCCAGTTAAGCACTGCGTGCCCCCCCAGTCCGGGGCCTAATCCCATTAAGGCAAAAAGCAGCCAATCAACCGCCGGATATCCGGTTAAGGGCAATTGCATAAACACCGCCACAAATAAGACAATCACGGCGGCAACAGAGGATACCACCAGGGTATAATCCAGGGCGGCTACCCGGGACCTGAGCTGACGGCCTAAGAGAAAGTATACCGCCACGAAAAAACCGCTGGCCAGAGCCAGCATATCCCCCAGCAAACGGCCCTGGCCCAGGTCTCCGCCGACAATAACTCCTGATCCTGTCAGGGCTAATACCACCCCCAGGATAGCCCAGCGGTTTAATCTCTCTTTTAATATGAAGGTGGAAAAGACCAAAACAAAAATGACTTGTAGATTGGTGAATAAGACTGAACTGGAAATGCTGGTATAGTCAAGCGAGCTGATCCAGAAGGCTAAATGCAAAGCCAAAAAAAGGCCTGATAAGGCCATTAAAATGATATCCCGGCGGGAAAGTCCGCTTATTGAAAGCGGCTTCCGTCCATTAATAACTGCGGAAAGGCCGGTAGTGGCGGCCAGGCGGTATAAGGCTATAACCAGAGCTGGCGCCGAACACCAGCGGATCATTATGGAGGAGGTCGACATGCACAAAACACCGAAGAAAATCGCCGCATAAACCGGGGCGGTTTTCATTGTTCCACCCCTAGATAAGATTGTATCACCCGGGGGTCGCTCTTTATCTGCTCCGGGTCGCCTTCGGCTATCTTGCGTCCGTAATCCAGGACGGCGATCTGCTCACAGATATTCATCACCAGATGCATATCATGTTCCACCAGCAGAATGGTGAGCTGCATATCGTCCCTAATTTTCCATATAAGATCCATTAACTCGAGCTTCTCAGAGCTGTTCATCCCGGCCGCAGGTTCATCCAGGAGCAGGAGGCAGGGATTGGAAGCCAAAGCCCGGGCGATTTCCAGTCGCCGCTGCTCGCCGTAGGAAAGGCTTTGGGCATATTCCCTTCTTTTTTCATAAAGGCCCATCATGGTGATGAGTTCTTCAGCTTTGGTGCTGCATTGCTTCTGTTCGCGGACGTAAGCCGGCATTCCCAGGAGGCTGGCCAACAAGCCCGCGGAGCGGTTCCAATTGGCTGCCACCTTGACGTTATCCAAAACTGACAGCCGGTTGAAGAGGCGAATATTTTGGAAAGTCCGCCCGATCCCCAGCCGGGCCACCTTGTGCGAGGATAAGGAGGCTATAGGGGTGTCGCGGAAAATCAGGCTCCCTTCGGTAGGGGTATAAATGCCGGTTATTACGTTGAAAAGGGTGGTTTTCCCGGCGCCATTAGGTCCGATGATGCCGAAGATGGTATTGTGCTCCACCTTCATATCAATGCCGTCCAGAGCCCGAAGGCCTCCAAACTCCTGACTGACGCCCTGCAATTCTAGGACCGGCATGGTTTCACCTCTTTCTCCCGCTTGGGTTTGACCAGGTCATAGAGGCGGATATCTCCCAGGAGTCCGTTAGGTCGGAAGATCATCAGGATAACCAGCAAAGCGCCATAAAAGAGCATGCGGTATTCAGCCACCACCCGCAGCATCTCCGGCAGTATGGTAAGGATGGCCGCCCCCAGAATAGCTCCGGGTATGCTCCCTAATCCACCCAAAACCACCATGTTGAGTACCTCGATGGAGCGCATAAAATCAAAATCCTGAGGACTGATATAATACATATAATGGGCATACAGAGCGCCGCCTAATCCGCCTAGAAAAGCCCCCAGAACAAAGGAGAGGACCTTCAGATGGGTGGTATTGATGCCGCAGGCCTCGGCCGCGATCTCATTTTCCCGTATGGCATACATGGCTTTACCGATGCGTGACGACAATAATCGCTGAGAGAAGAAAACCACCAAGATGGTAATGATTAAAACCAGGCTGAAAGAAGTCTCCTGGGGTATGCCCGATAGTCCTACCGCCTTGCCCCCCGGTTCAAAATTTAGAAAGAACACCCTCACGATCTCAGCAAAGCCAATGGTGACAATTGCCAGGTAATCGCCCTCCAGTCGCAGAGCGGGCAATCCTATAACAAATCCGAACAGAGCCGCCACGGCTGCTCCTGCCAGGAGTGTCAGCCAGAAAGGCCAGCCCAGTTTTAGGGTCAAAATAGCTGAGGTATAAGCCCCTATGCTCATAAATCCGGCGTGTCCCATGGACAATTGCCCGGTAACACCAGTGGTGATATTTAATCCCAGGGCTATAATGATGTTAATCCCCATGAGGATTATAATGCGCAAGTAGTAAGGATCGATAATTCCCGTAATCCATTGCTCCAAGAGTTTCACCTATACCTTTTTGCTGATTTTTTCTCCTAATATGCCTTGGGGCCGAAGGATCAGTACCAGAATCAAGATGCCGAAAGCAATGGCATCTTTAAAGGAAGAAGAAATGTAAGCTACCCCCATGATTTCCAGGACCCCCAGGGTAAGGCCTCCCAGCATGGCGCCGGGTATGGAACCGATTCCGCCCAGAACAGCGGCGGCAAAGGCTTTAAGACCTGCCATGGTTCCCATATAAGGCCATACCGCGTTATAATAAACGCCTACCATTACCCCTCCGGCAGCGGCCAGGGCTGATCCGATAGCGAAGGTGTAGGAAATGACCCGGTTAACATTGATCCCCATCAAAGCGGCGGCGTCGAGATCCTGCGAACAAGCCCGCATGGCTTTGCCGATGCGGGTCTTCCGCACCATAAATTGCAGCCCGATCATCAATAACGCAGAAACCAGCAATATTATGACCTGCATGGAAGAAACCTGCACCGGCCCCCATGAAAATGAACTCAAGTCCATAATCGCCGGGTAGCGCCGGGTGTTCACCCCGGCGATCAAAGCCATCAGGGTGGACAGGAAAATGGATGCCCCCAAGGCACTGATCAAAGGCGAGAGGCGGGATGATTTACCCCGCAGAGGCCGGTAGGCGATCCTCTCCACCAATACTCCCAAAAGCATGCAGACCGCCATAGCCCCCACCATAGCCACCCCCAGGTTAACATCCCAGACCGTGACCAGGACCAGACCTACGAAAGCCCCTACCATATAAATTTCGCCATGGGCAAAATTTATTAATTGTACGATGCCATAAACCATGGTATACCCGAGAGCGATTAAGGCATAGGTACTGCCCAGGGTAAGGCCGTTAAGCAATTGCTGCCATAACATAGTTTGTTTCCTTTGCTTTTACTTGTCCCTATTAGACCATACATCAACATAGTGGCAGGCTCCATAAGCAATTTCTGCCACCAGGTTCATCTATGGGCCAAGGGGGCTTAAGAACAAACTGGCAGCCCGGTAAAACCGGGCCACCAGGGTATGGTTCCTTATTGTTGGGGTGCGCTGGTGGGAATCTTCTCCAGCAATGCCGGGAATTTATCACCCTTTACGGTTAACAGGAAAACCGGGCTCTTGAGCGGTTCACGGTCGGGAAGGAAGGTGGTTTTGCCTGAAACACCCGGATAATCCTGAAGTTTTGCCAATTCAGCCTTGAACACTTTGGGATCACTGCTCTGAGCTTTCTCCATAGCCTGGGCAATAATCATCACGGCGTCATAGTACTGGGCGGAAAACATGTCCGGATCTTCATTGTACTTGGCCCGGTAAGCTTTGATAAAAGCGTCGGTTTCCGGGCTGGGCTGGTCGGCAGAGAAGCCGGCGTAGAAGATGACCTTCTCTTCAACCGCTTTGCCGCCTAATTTCTTAAGATCTTCCCCATACAGGCCATCACCGCCAACCATGACGATGTCTACTCCCTGCTTCTGAGCTTCCAGCATGATCAGAGCAGCTTCGGTGTAATAGCCGGTAAATACCAGGACCTGGGGTTTGGCTTGTTTCAGCTTGGTTACCTGTGCGGTGAAATCGGTTTCTTTGTCATTGATGGACTCTTCCAAGACGATGTTGCCGCCTTTTTCCTGGATAGCGGTCTTGAATACCGGTGTTAATGCAGTGCTGTAGCCGTTGTTCATAGAAGTGATGATAGCGATATTGTTCCAGCCCTTGGTGTTGATCATCCAGTCCACTACTGAGGGAGCGGCGAACTTATCCAACAGGGTGTTGCGGAATACAAAGTCGCCGATCTCCACTACCTCAGTACCGGTAGCCCCTGCGGAAAAGATAACCACCTGGTTCTTCTGGGCAATGTCGGCGGCGATCTTGGTCAGACCGGTAGCCGGGTCGCCGATCATGGCGGAGACCTTATCAACTGTAGCGTATCTAGTGGCGATATTGGATATTTCACGGGAATCGCCTTTGTTGTCCTCGTATATGCCTTCGAGCTTTTTACCCAGAACTCCGCCCTTGGCATTGATCTCTTCGATAGCCATCTTCATACCCTTTTCTCCGGGTATGCCGTAGTTGGCGTTATTAACGGTCTTGGCCCCTAAAAAGCCGAGTTTGATGGTGTCAGCAGCCGGGGCCGGCGCTTCGTTCTTTCCGCATCCGGGCAGCAGAGCAACCAGCATGACCAGGCATAGCACCAGAGCCCAGTTTCTCGCGGTTTTTCTTTTCATACAGATTCCTCCCTATTCGTTTTCTTGTTGCGGCGTCAAAGTTCTCCCCCTTCCCCGCCAGTGCAACAGATAAATATATTCCCCATAATTCTGCAGAATTCCTGCTTAATCTATATAAACATGCAACATCGCTATATCAATCCCGATATAGGCAGGGAAACCATAAGCTGGTTTAGAATAAGAATTAGCAACCCGGTAGTTAAATGGACTAATGATGTCCAGGGTATTCAAAAAGGACTATCAACCCGGCTTTTAGGGAAAAATCAGGACACTGAAACGTCCAGGATTAGGGAGGTGTACAATTGAAGGTCAAAGATATCATGTCAACCGATGTGCTCACCATCGACCTTAATGCCAATGTCAACGAGGCTTTCCGCATAATGAAGGAAAAGGACATACGCCGGCTTCCGGTTTTAGACCAAGGGAAACTGGCGGGCATAATCACCCTGAGCGATTTGAACCAGGCTGCTCCGTCCGCTGCCACCAGCCTCAGTATTCACGAGTTGAACTACCTCCTGGCCAGGACCAAGGTCAAAGACATTTTCCCGGTTCACCAAAAGGTGATCACGGTTACCCCGCAGACTTATATTGAAACCGCGGCCAAACTCATGCTGCAGCATCAGATCAGCGGCCTGCCGGTTATGGAAGGCCAGGATCTGGTGGGAATCATAACTGAAACCGACCTTTTCCGTGCCCTGGTCGACATTCTGGGGGTGAAGCGCCCCCACACCCGGATAGACACCCTGATACCGGAAGGGCCGGGCAGCCTGGCTGAAATAACCGGTCTGATGGCTTCCCGGGGAATCAATATCATCAACACCGTAGTATATTATGACGCCGGCTTGGATAAATACAAAGTCATCCTGCGCATCGAGGAACTCGACTATGAACCGGTAGTTAAAGCTCTTCGTGCCAAGGGCTTCCAAATAGAATCAGTTATAGTCAGCGATCAGGCGGAATAAGCCTACAAATGTCTTGGTTATTTAGGAAGGTCAGCGGTTTCAAGATTGCCGGTCATCATTGCTGACCGGCAATAGCCTGTTCAAGGTATATTAAAACAAGCCCCCGGCTTACTTTTTAATCAAATATCATTTAAGCCTAAGGTGCTGTAGCGGGCTGTTTAAGATTTATCTGGGCATGCTTAATCAATTGTGACGTCATTTTAGCAAAATTTTCGGGGGTTAAGGATTGTTTGCCGTCTGACAGGGCCCGGTCAGGATCCTGGTGCACCTCCACCATTACTCCGTCAGCACCTGCAGCGACAGCCGCGCTGGCTATGGGCCTGACCATTTTCCACTTGCCGGTGGCGTGACTGGGATCGACAATTATAGGCAGGTGGGTCAACTGTTTAACCAGGGGTACCGCCCCGATATCAACGGTGTTGCGCGTATAGGTCTCAAAAGTTCGTATCCCCCGCTCGCAGAGGATGATTTGTTTGTTGCCGCCTTTCAGCACATACTCGGCTGCCAGCAGCCATTCTTCGATAGTAGCCGACAACCCCCGTTTCAGCATTATCGGTTTATCCAGCTTGCCCAGTTCCTCCAGAAGCGAATAGTTCTGCATATTACGGCTGCCCACCTGCAGAATGTCTATATTGGCGTAAAGGATGTCCAGATCCCGAATATCCATAATCTCGGTAATCACCGGCAGACCCGTTTCCTGCCGGGCTTGAACCAGGATATCAACCCCGCTGCGGCCCAGACCTTGAAAAGAATAAGGGGAGGTGCGGGGTTTAAACAGCCCGCCGCGCAGAATATCCGCGCCCATCTCCTTGAGGCGATGGGCCAGATTGAGGTAGTCGGGCCGATTCTCAACCGCGCAGGGTCCGGCAATGACAGTGCAATACCCCTCACCGACATATACTTTCCCGGCGGGGGCGGCGATAGTTATTACGGTGTCAGATGCGCAGTATTCCCGCGATGCTAATTGAAATGGTTTCATTGTGCTGAGCCTCCATACGAAAATAGTATATCAAACCAGGGCTATTATTCGAATGGTTTTCTGCAGCTTGGCCTGAGTTTTGCTTAGAGGTGAAAGGTTAGGCCGCCTCTTATTAATAAACGACGGTATTTTGTGCTATATTGATTATTAACATACTCAAGGGGGTTAAGGCGGTGAAAACAATACGGGTGGCCCTGTGCCAAATGAAGGTGACAGCCGATAAAAAACTCAATCTGCAGACTGCACGGAATTTCGCAGAGCAAGCGGTGCAGTCCGGGGCGGAGCTCATCATCCTGCCTGAAATTTTCAACGCCCCTTACCAGGCCGCGCTTTTCGAGCAGTATGCCGAACCCATACCCGGCCCCAGCAGTCTGGCCCTGGCGGATATAGCCCGGGAATGCCAGACAGCCATTGTGGGAGGATCAATCATCGAGAGGGAGGCCCAGGGCCGTTTGTTCAATACCTCTCTGGTATTTGACAAAAACGGCGTACTCCTGGCCAAGCATCGCAAGGTTCATCTATTCGATGTAAATATCCCCGGAAAAATCAGTTTTCAAGAATCCCGTACCCTGTCACCCGGGCAGAATGTCACATTATTTAATTTATACGGCTTCAAGGCCGCGGTTTTAATCTGCTATGATATTCGCTTCCCGGAAATGGCCCGCCTGGCTGTACTGGCCGGAGCAGATTTGCTGATTGTCCCGGCAGCATTCAATTTAACCACCGGTCCCCTGCACTGGGACTTGCTTATGCGCAGCCGGGCTGTTGACAGTCAGGCCTATGTATTGGCCTGCTCCCCTGCCCGGGATGAGGAAGCCTCCTATCAGGCCTGGGGGCATTCAGTGATAGTCGATCCCTGGGGTCAGATAATGGCTCAGGCCGATCGAGACGAAGAGATTATCTTCGGCTATTTAGACCCGGAGGCGGTGCGACAGGTGCGCACTGAGCTGCCGGTTTTGAGGCAGCGCCGCACCGACCTCTATGAGATAGTTGCCAAAGATGCCGGTGTTGTAAAAGAAAGGAGCGCTGATGATGAAATCCCACACTGAATACCTGTGGTTTAATACCAAACGCAGACATGAGTATATCCGTATCACCGATCGGGTCCAAGCGGCTTGCTCAAAATGCGGCATTGAGGAGGGCATGGTGCTGGTGAGTGCCATGCACATCACCGCCGGAGTATTTGTGAACGATAATGAAAGCGGTATACTGACCGACATAGCCCATCTCCTGGAAGGCCTGGCGCCCACAGGTCCCGACTATCTGCATCACCGTACCGGGGAGAAAAACGGCGATGCGCACCTCAAGAGCATCCTGGTACATCATCAGGTTATTGTGCCGGTAACCAAAGGCAGGCTGGATTTGGGGCCATGGCAGGAAATCTTTTATGCCGAGTTTGACGGCCAAAGAGAAAAGCGGGTGATTATCAAGGTTTTGGGCGAGTGATCAATCCGCCAGATCCCGGCGCAGAGCCCGGGCTTCACCCAGGTAGGTGTGCTTTATATCCCCTTGGGCCTTAGTGGTGTTGATATGTATCAAGACCCGGATACAGCGGGGTATAGAACCAGGCACCTCTATTTCCTGGAAACAGAGCAGGGGTACGCAATTCCAGCCCATTAAACGAGCCGCTTCAGCCGGGAACGCCGAGCGTATATCCGAAGTTACCGTAAATAGAATACTGGCAATATCCTCAGGCAGAAAATCATTGGCCGCCTGCATAGCGGAAAGGAGTTCCTGAGTCGCTGCTAATACCCGGCTTTTGTCGTCCTCCTCGATGGTGATGGCGCCCCTTATCCCTCTTACCTGCATTTAGATCTTCCGCCTTCCCGTTACTATGATACGGCTCTATGCCCCAGGCCAATACTGACCTCATCGAGATGTAACAATCCGATGCCAAAAAACAAGGCGACACTTATATGGTCGCCAAACCTGGCTATACCTATCTTGCCGCCTACATTCAGGCCCAGCGCCTTGGGCATTATCTGAGCTATGGCTTCGCGGGTGGCACCCGCTACTGCGCCTTCGTCAGCATGGGCGTCTTTGATTACCCCTTCCCTTTTGGCGGCCACTACGGCCCGTTCCACGATTTTGCCGACTGAGGTCACGAATTCGCCGCCGTAGTCTACCGCCACGGCCTTGATATGTACTTTTTCCAACAGTTCTTTTTTTAACTGGCTTTCTTCCTGGCGGGAAGAAGATAAGGCCATGCGGATGGCCGCGCTGGCTACTTCCTTGCTACCGATCTCCATATTCATCCCACCCTAAATTAATGTACATTTATTTTACTATAATTTTCCCTACCATTACCATACTTTGATTGGCAGTATAAGCCTGCCCCTGGCGCGGATATGCCAGATTGGGGGAGCGGCTTATGACCTGGTATTCTACCGGGAAATTGTAGGCGGTAGAGTCTATCTCCACCACATCCTGGGGATTTACTTTCAATTCCACTTGAGCACTATTGAAGAAACCGTACTCCTTTCCGTTGACCAGTACTTTAGCCTTGGGCAGGGAATTAAAATCCTTTATGCCCAGTGTCAATAAAGCCTGCGGAGAGACTGCCACCTGTGAAGCATCGCCCGGTGCTGCCGCCAGTTCCTCTTCCTCCAGGTTTAAAGCCTGACCTTCCATCCGTTCCGACCAACTCAGGTAAAAACGCGCCTGATCATTGGTCATGACCCCTTGGACCACCACTAAAGCCACCAGGGCGATCACAATAACCCGGATCAAACTGCGCTCAACTTTTTCAAAAAAATTTCGCATAAAACACATCTCCCCGGAATCATTCTCCTCTATCTTATGCCCGGTTCAATGCATTTATCCATATTCTGATGTCATCAAGACCTCGGGGGCCTGCAACAGTTGATAACTTAAAATAATTTACAAGTTTGTTTTATTATGCCTTATTGGATTAAAATTCCTATCATCAGCAATAATATTGAACCCTGCCTTCGGCAGGACTGTACTTCCTACCGGCGGATCCTTAATGAAATAGCCGCTCGGCAGCTTTTCATAAATAGTCGGTTGTCTGATAAGCGAATAGCCCTGGTGAATTACGGCATTTGACATGCAGCACATTACCAGGGCTTTGTTTTTAAGCTAAAGTATAGAAAAGGGATCAGGCTTCGTCCCCCTCTTGTTGTCTCGAACTTCTTCCCACGTACTGGTTTTAGATCTTACTTCCATTCTTTGCGGGCGTATTCCACCCCGACCAGAAAAGCTTCTTTGTTCTTGGCGATAACGGCTTCTTTTTTGCCTTTGAACACCACCTCCAGGTAGTCCAAGGCTTTATCGATGTCCATTAATCCTTGTTTTTCTACAAAAGCGCCCAGCAAAACCATGTTGGCAACCCGTGCCGTCCCGAGTTGGTCGGCAATCAGGTTTACCGGCATCTGTAAGACTTCCACATCGTCACGGGCCGGCAGCCTGTCGACCATAGACGAGTTCAAGACCAAAGTGCCGTGGGGTTTGACTTTATCTTCAAATCGGTCCAGTGAGGGACGATTCATAATAATCGCGGTCATGGGATTTTCAGTCAACGGTGAACTAATCTCCTCATCACTTATGGTCACCAGGCAGTTGGCGGTGCCGCCGCGCATTTCAGCCCCATAGGATAGAGCACATGAGACCTCCTTGCCGGTATGCATGGCCAGGTGAGTTAGAAACTGGCCCATTGAAATGACTCCCTGTCCTCCGAATCCTGCAAATAAAACCTGTTGTTCTTGTGCCATTCTACTGTTCTCCCTTCACCTTGAATTCTCCCAGCGGATAATATGGTATCATATGCTCTTCCATCCATTTCAATGAATCGGCCGGGCTCAAACCCCAATTGGTGGGGCAGGCGGACAGAACCTCCACCATGCTGAAACCAAGGCCTTTGGCCTGAGTCTGGAAAGCTTTTTTTATAGCCTTTTTAGTCTTGATGACATTGGCCGGATTGTTGACTGCGGTGCGGCAGATATAAGCTGAACCTTCATTGTGTGACAACAATTCACACATCTTGGCGGGATACCCTTCGATCTCAGCCTTGCGGCCGTAAGGCGAAGTAGTGGTCACCTGCCCCAGAAGAGTGGTAGGAGCCATTTGCCCGCCGGTCATTCCATACAGCGTATTATTAACGAAGATAGTGGTGATTTTCTCCCCGCGCAGTGAAGCGTGCACGATTTCCCCCATGCCGATAGAAGCCAGGTCGCCGTCGCCCTGGTAGGTAAACAGATAGCGATCCGGCAAGAGGCGCTTTATGGCTGTGGCTATAGCCGGAGCCCGGCCATGAGCGGCTTCCAGCATGTCACAATTAAAATATTCGTAGGCCAACACTGAACAACCCACCGGACAAATACCGATGGTCTCTTCGCGTATGTTTAATTCATCCATAACTTCAGCCACCAGCCGGTGAATGATGCCATGTGAACAGCCCGGACAGTAGTGATATTGGGCACCGGTCAAACTCTCGGGCTTCTGCGCAATCATTTTCATTTCAAGCCCTCCCTTTCCGCAATGAGCAGCAATTGCTGGGTAATCTCTTCGGGATTGGGCGTCCGGCCTATCTCGCCGATAAAATGCACCGGCACCCGGCCTTGCGCTGCCAGTTGAATATCCTGGATCATCTGCCCTGAGCTGCTTATCTCAACCGAAACCATGGCTGTGCAGGTTTTGGATAAGGCTGCTATAGCTTCATACGGATAAGGCCATAGGGTTATGGGCCGTATCAGACCGGTCTTCACACCTTCCTGGCGGGCGTTCCATACGGCTTTTTTGACAATCCGGGCCATGATTCCGTATGCCACTACTATCAAATCGGCATCGCCGCTCAGGTATTCTTCATATCTCACTTCATTGGCTTTAATGGACTGGTATTTATCGTTTAAATGTTGATTTCTTTTTTGCAGGGTCTCCACCGGCAGGTGCAAGGTGTTCACAATATTGGGTTGGCGTCCTTTACAGCCGGTGATGGCCCATGGCTTTTCTATGAATTCGGTGACGGGATCCCGCAATACTACCGGCTCTATCAGGTTGCCCAGGGTTCCTTCGGCCAGTAGCATTACCGGAATGCGGTAGCTGTCAGCCAGGTCAAATGCCAGCATGGTCAGATCCATCATTTCCTGCGCGCTGGAGGGCGCCAGCACAATGATAAAATAATCGCCATGGCCGCCGCCGCGGGTAGCCTGAAAATAGTCGGCCTGGGAGGGCTGTATTCCTCCCAATCCGGGTCCTCCCCGGCTAATGTCCACGATCAGGCAGGGCAACTCCCCTTCTGCCAAAAACGAAATGCCTTCCTGTTTAAGGCTGATGCCCGGACCCGATGAGGCGGTCATTACCCGAAAACCGGTAGAGGCTCCCCCGTAGACCATATTGATGGCAGCCAATTCACTTTCGGCCTGTACAAAAATCCCCCCGATAGTGGGCATTTTCCTGGCCATATATTCGGCTATTTCACTGGAAGGGGTGATGGGATAGCCAAAGAATCCCTTGCATCCGGCTCTTATAGCCCCCTCGGCGATCGCTTCATTCCCTTTCATCAAAACTCGCTGCATAGGCTTACTCCCTCCCCACCTCAATAACCAGATCAGGACACATCACCGCACAGATGCCGCATCCGTTGCAATCCTCTGGTTTAACCAGGCTTACCGGATGATAGCCCAGTATATTGATACTGGTCTTATCGAAGCCCATGATCTGCTTGGGGCAGAATAATATACACAGCCCGCAAGCTTTACAGCGGTCGCTGGAAAAAGTAACCACTCCCCTGGCCAACCTGCATTCCTCCTCACAACCCTACAACCATTCAGGCCTTAAATAAAGATGTATCTGCTTAACTATATCACCAAATTGAAGGCGTGCTTCTTGATAAAAGGTATCAGTAACTACCAGCTGAGTCAGGGGAAGGCCCAATGCAGAAGAAATATCCTGCACGTGCCGGTGCCCCTCTACAATTACCCCAAAATCACTGTCCTCAACCAGGTGCGGATTGCTTATTATACCGGAAACCGGGTGCTGCGCGAACCCCTCCAGCATGGTTTTAAGATCTGCAATATCCTGTATTTCCCAAGAAAAGGGACGGTATGGATTAATGACCATATAGAGGCGAAAATAGGAAGGATTGATGAATCTAGTCAGATACCCCAACACCAGGGCTCCGGCTTTGTCGCCCGCAAGATCAACTACAGTATTCAAATTCCGCCTAAGAGTGCCGATAATACCAGGGGGAAGATTGGGAACATCCCCATAGGCCAAAGTATTGTCAGGAGCCATCAGCTCAATATTGTACTGATTGAGAACCCTCACGGTATCACGGGATACAAAATAAGGGTTGGCCAGATCCAGATCAGCCAGTATTGTAGCAATGTTTTGCTGCGCGCACTCTATCGCATAGTTTACAGCTATCTCACTCTTACCGCTGCCAAAAGCACCGGCAAATACTGTAATAATTCCCCTAACCCAGCCCTTCTACAAAATTATATACTGTACATTATAATAGAGAATCCACTCACAAAACAATGAGTTTTATGTTAAGAAATGGTTAAGCGGCAAGGATACCGGAATCCTCGCCGCTTCATTCTTCAAGTAATTATATCCCTCTATTAATCCTTTGATTTGAAGTCGCTCGGCGTAAAGACAGATAGGGCTTTACATTCCCCGTTGCAGCTCGATAATGACATCAGAAATTTCATCGGTAATCATTTCGATATCCTTCCCGCCTAAGCCTAAAAGCTCCATGGCGCTTTTTGACACCGGATATAACATGCCATCGGCTCCCACCCCCAGGCCCATGGAGGAACAAAGGGCATCAGAAATATGTACAAAGGCGGTCAAAAACCGGTCTTTCTCAGCCTCGCCGGGATTGTGGTGAAAAGCTATCGCTTCAACTATATCTGCAGGAAACTTCCATTTACGGGCTAACCCGGATCCGATTACCGCATGGTTAAAGCCCAGAACCCGGTTTTCGGCTTCTAGAAATGATATCTGCTTCTGAATAGCTTCTTCTACCACATCTTGATAGATCTCGTTCATAACCTTGTTTAGAATCACTTTGCCGATATCGTGCAGCAAACCTGCGGTATAAGCAACTTCAATAGCTTTATAGCGGCTCCTTTTGGCAATATATCGTGAGGCCATGGCAGTGCCGTAGGAATGCTTCCACAGGTCTCCCGGCCCTAAAGCATAACCGGTCAATTCCCGGCACAGGATATCGTTCATAGAAGCCGCCAGAACCACGCTGCGGATGGTAGCAAACCCCAGCAGAACGGTGGCCTCTGCTGCAGTGGCGACTTGACGTGAATACCCATAGTATGCACTATTGGCCATACGTAAGACTTTAGAGGTCAGGCCTTGATCCTGGCTGATGGCGTTGCCAACATCCTGAGCCGTTGCCCGGGGATCATCGGTCAAATCCATGATTTTACAAGCCATTTGTGGCAAAGCGGGCAAATCATTCACTGCGTCCATGATATAATTCATGCTGAATCTAGCCATTCTTAACCTCCACCGGTTATTTCCAATTATCAATTTTCTTTTCCAAGTATACCCGGTAACTTTGCAGACCTTCGTTTATTTTTGAGAACAACCTTGCCACCTCAAGACGGCTCAAATTCAACTCGGCAGGATCTAAGACCTCAATGGTGCGGAACTCATCTTTCATAATGAATTTAATGGCGTCTTCCAGGCTTTCTACCGAAAAAGTGATAGTAACCGGCGCGCAGGTGGAAAGACGGTTGGTAAATTCATCGAAAATGGTATATATCTCCATGCTCATATCAATCTCTTCGATATTTACTCCTTGAACCGGCACATTCCGTATCAGAGCAATTTTATGCTGCCGCAGTTCTTCGGCCTGTTCGTCGCTGTTTTTAGCAGCAAAAAACCGCCGGCTGGTTTTGCCCTCGGCGATATAATCGAAGCGCACTTTCAATCGGATCAATGTCAGGCCTCCCATCATTAATATTTATTGCATCATGATTTCCCCCAGGAACATGCCCAGGGCCGCTGCCAGACCTTCTCCATAGTTGATTCCCAGATTAAACACTGCCTCCAGGCCAATTTTATCCAGAACCAGCTGATGGCCTCTTTGATCTGATAAACTGGGCGCAATCAGGCAGGATGAAACTTGATCATCTAGAAGGTTAGCCAGGAGAGCTGCCACTGCTGTCACATATCCGTCCAGCATCACCAATTTGCCATCCCTGCAAGCCTCAACCATAAACCCTGTCAAAGCTGCGATTTCCAGGCCGCCAAAACGAGCCAGAATATCAGTCAGATGGTTGGAATCAGGAAGCCTGTGTTCAAAGGCTCTATAGATTATTTCGGTTTTTTTGGCAATTACTTTATGGTCGGTCGACCCGCGGCCTACCAATTGATCTGGATTTATTCCGGTAACCGCAGCGGCTACGGCGGCTGCGCAGAGAGTATTGGCGATGCCCAGTTCACCAACTCCTATTATATCAAAACCGTCTCCAATCTTTTCCTTATAAATTCTAGCCCCGCAGTCCAAGGCCGCAGTTGCCTCTTCCGGGCTAAGGCCGTCCTCATATATGAAATGCCTGCTTCCATGGCACACTTTGCTTGATATAAGCATTTCGGAAACCTCTATTTCGTTATACAAACCCACGTCAACTATCAACTCCGGGCGCTGCAAGCGCGTAAGCAGACGGCTGGTGGGGGCGACTCCCCGCAGGTGCTGTTCGGCCAGCATACTGGTTTTCAGGGGAGCGTAAAGACTGACCGCTTCGGTGCTGATACCGTGATCCGCCGCGAAAATGACCAGACCGTAACGGTATGAATCGAGTTTCTGGATGCGTTCTCCGATTATGTTTAAACGGCCCCAGGCATTCTGGGGTTCTAAGATATCAAGCGTCGGGGCTTCCTCCTTAGATTTGCCGCGGTTTTTTAGACTCAGTCCGGTGCTGATAATTATGTGCCCCGGGCCATGGCAATCAACCGGTCTACTTCTTCGTCCTGCAAGCGGCGGTATTTTCCGGGGGCCACCCCTTGCAGGGTCAAAAAACCCAGAGCGGTCCGCTTTAAGGCCAACACCGGGTGCCCTATGGCTTTGAACATGCGTTTTACCTGACGCTTGCGGCCTTCATACAACACTAATTCCACCAGTGAACGGTCATTCCCAACCCGCACCAGTTTGGCTAGGGCCGGTTGGGTCATACCATCTTCCAGCCTGATTCCCTTGCGGAGGTCTTCCAGTTCTTGATCCCCAACCATACCTGTGACCCAGGCCTGATAAGTTTTCGGTATGTGGTAGCGGGGATGGATCATGAGATTCATAAATTCTCCATCATTGGTCATGAGCAAAAGCCCTTCCGTATCCAAATCGAGGCGCCCTACCGGATAGACTCTGGCCGCAGCATCCTTAACCAGGTCAACCACTGTAGACCTGCCATGGGGATCTCCCACGCTGCTCAGACAACCGCGGGGTTTATTGAGCAGCAGATAAACCCTGGCAACGGGTTCGATCATTTGGCCATTCACACTCACCCGGTCACATTGGGGGTCAACATTGACGCCAACTCTGGAGATCGTGACGCCATTTACCGTGACCAGGCCTCCGGCAATAAGCTCTTCAGCCCGGCGCCTTGAAGCCAGGCCGCTGTCTGCAATATACTTGGCCAGTCTCATAATCACTTCCCCCAGAGCGGATTACTTCCGGAATGATCAGCATCAATGGTGTCCCTGCTTGTGGTCCTTAATTTAAGGTAAGGACGACTTTGAAGGCATAAAATAAGTTTACCTGTTATTCCGGCATTGCGAACTCAATCATACCATGCTAATAATTATAACCCGGACATCCTTAAAATAAAAATGGCCTGGGCCAGGGTTTCATTCCGAAAAAAAGAACCCCTCTTTTAGAGGGGTTCTGCAGATAATTACATATTGTATTTATTTGCTCATTGACTGCCAGACCACTTCAGCCACGTCAAAGACCTTGGTCTGTTCCTCGGCTTCAGCACCTTTCACGCCGTCTGAGATCATGGTCAGACAGAACGGGCAGTTGGTGATGATCATTTCCGGATTGGGTTCCAGCAGCTGATCGGTTCTGGTATCATTGATGCGTTTGTATCCTTCCACAGCATGTTCTTCCAGCCACATCC
>NZ_DIPG01000042.1:27533-60287 GCF_002426325.1 Syntrophomonas sp. UBA5494
GCAGACTGCAGGGCCTGTCTGGGCTGATCATAGATATTATTGTGTCTGCCCAGGAAGCAGGAATCGTGATAGGTGGCCTTGGAGCCAAGTTTGCCCGGCTTAATCTTGCCCTGGGCAATCAGTTGGGACAGGACTTCGGTATAATGGTAAACCTCAAAGTTGCCGCCCATCTGCGGGTATTCATTCTTCAGCGCATTATAACCATGCGGGCAGACCACAATGATCTTCTTAACGCCGTAGTTGTTGAAAGACTCGAGGTTTTGCTGTACCAGGGTCTGGTACAGGTATTCGTTGCCCAGCCTTCTGGCAGAGTCGCCGCAGCAGAACTCCTCAGTGCCCAGGTAACCGAAGCTGACCCCGGCCTGGTTGAGGATTCTGACCAAGGCTTCCCCGACCCTCTTATAGCGGTCGTCGAAGGATACCGCACAGCCGGCATAGAGCAGGTATTCAAACTCACCGCCGTCTTCAGGCAGCAGGTTGACCATCTCGCGAACGCCTCTCTCGGTGAGCCACTGAGCGCGGTTGGCCCAGCCAACGCCCCAGGGGTTGTAGTTGCGTTCCATGTTGGTGAACGCCATCTGCGCTTCACCCGGCATATCTCCCTGCCACATAACCAGATTGCGTCTCATTTCGGCAATCTTGGGGATGTGTTCGATGAACATCGGGCAATGCTCCATACAAGCGCGGCAGTTGGTGCAATCCCAGATTACATCACTGGTTACCACATCGTAAATCAGGCTCTGTTCCATGGGATTTACAGCCTCAGCAGCCGCCTCTTCGGTCATGGCCACCGCAGCGTCCTCCTCAGCAGGATGATCCTGAGCTGCAATCAGGTAAGGCACCTTGGCATCCCAGTGTTGCTTCATATTCTGAATCAGGGTGATCTTAGGATTGAGGTGCTTGCCGGTGTTGTAGGCCGGGCAGTTTTCCTGGCAGCGTCCGCAGCGGATGCAGGCATCCAGGTCTACGATGTCTTTCCAACCGAATTCTTCGATTTTCTCTACACCGAAGGTTTCGGCTTCTTCAATGTTCTCCACGTGCCGCAAAGCCGAGGGGCCGAGGTCGCGGAAAGCATAATTGATCATGCTGGTCACGATGTGCCACAGTTTGGTAAATGGAACCAGAGCGATAAATGCAAAGGCAATCCACATGTGGAACCACCACATGATGCGATGCCATACCAGAACCGATTCCAGAGACATACCAGCGAACAGATAAGCAAAATACCAGCCAAAGGCTGATGCCATTTGCTCGTATTGAATCTGTTCCATAGTAGTGGCCAGTTTAATCTGAGCTGCTATTCTCAGGCCTTCAATGAAGAACCCGGTCAGCAGAATGGTGAAAATCAAAAAGATAATCCAACCATCGGACTTTTTGGTGTCATTTAAGCGGTCTGGTTTCTGAACATAGCGGATGTAAGCCAGAGCCATTATACCTATTAATGCCAGGAAGCCTAACAGGTCAACAACGAAAGAGAAGGCAATATATGTTCCGCCTTCTACAGGAGGCCAATGTATCCAAAAATGGGCTGCGTCAACGCCTGCCGCCAGTGCCAGGACTAAAAAGCCCCAGAATAAGAAGGCATGCATCCAGCCAGCAAAAGGTTTTCTGATTACACGAGCCTGTGCAAAGGAGAAAGTAAGCCATGACAAGAGCCGTTGCCAACCGTTGTCGACCCTATGGATCTCGCCCTTCGCAAGCCACCATACCTTGGCCTTTTCGTAAAACCCAAAACATAAAATACCGATGGGGATGAACATAAAGATATAAATAAGCCATTCATAAGGTACGTTAGCCCCGACCACCCTCATGGGAACTTCATAACCACCTTCCAGTGGTTCAAATCCAAAAATCATTTACAAAATTCCCTCCTTAAATGAAGCGGGATTAACTGGATATACCCGTAGGTATATCCAGAATAAGCCCTTTTCCCCGGGATCCAGGTTATTTCTTTATCTCACCGCATACAACCGGAATGACTTTGAACAGGTCGCCCACTACGCCAAAATCGGATACGTTGAAAATGGGAGCTTCTGTGTCAGTATTGATGCAAGCGATGTACTTGGAGGAAGACATGCCAGCTAAGTGCTGAATAGCACCTGAAATACCACAGGCAATGTACAGGTTGGGGTTAACCACTTTGCCGGTTTGGCCAACCTGGAGTTCGTGACCCAGCCATCCTGAGTCAATGGATGCACGGCTGCCGCCAACTGCAGCACCCAGCATGTCAGCCAGTTTTTCAACCAGTTGAATGCCGTCGGGGCCTTTGCATCCGCGTCCGCCGGATATAACCACGTCAGCTTCAGTAAGATCCGGTCGGGCCGAAACGGCAGGAATGAAATCCTTTACAACCTGATAGACATCAGCGGCGCTTGCAGCGATAGCGGGTTTAACCACCGCACCTGCTCCGGCTGATTCAGCCAGTTCCATGACCCCGGCGCGGATAGTCGCCAATACCGGAACGGTGGCTACTTCCACCTCGGCCAGAGCTTTACCGGCATATATGGATCTGGTGAATACGCCTTTGCCTGCGCCCACATTGGCCTTGATCACGTCAGTGGCCAGCCCGGCATCCAACTTCTGTGCCAACCGGGATGCGAAGTCTCTGCCGTTGAAGGTATGAGCAAACATGATCGCATTAGGCTGATACTCATTGATCATAGCAGCCAGCTGGGCTACATAAGCACCGGTATTGTAATTGGCGAATACGTCGCCTTCCACAACATATACTTTATCGGCGCCGAATTTGGCAAATTCGGGAGCCAATGCCTCGACACCCTGGCCAAATACGATTGCGCTTACTTCGTCGCCCCATTTTTTGGCTTCAGACAGCATTTCATAAGTGACTTTACGAATACTGCCGCCCTTTTGTTCTACAATAACCCATGTTCCTGCCATCAATTACCCTCCTTTATTAATAAGCCTTGCAAGGCACCTATTTTACTTCGACCTTAACAGTGTTCAGCATCCAATCAGCCAGCTTGGCGCCAGTGACTGCGGCTTCGTCTTCGATCTTTATGCCGGCTTGTTTTGCAGGCGGTAAAGAAACGCTGACGATCGAGACCTTGTTGGCAACAGCTGCGGCATCCACAGTGGAGACCGGTTTTTTCTTGGCTGCCATGATGCCCTTCATAGAAGGATAACGAGGCTCGTTCCAGCTTACCTGGCTGGAAATAACTGCGGGCAAGCTCACTTCGGTAACCTGGGTGCCGCCATCAGCCTCACTGGTGCAGGTTGCTTTGCCGCCGGCAATGTCGACTGCGGTAATGACGTTTACATGCGGCATACCTAGAATCTCTGCAACACGAGTCGGTACTTGGGATGATCCATCGTCAGCTGCTACATGGCCTGCCAGAATGATGTCGGGAGATTCTCCTTTAATCACTGCAGCCAATGCACATGCCCGGGCGTATTCGTCAGCGGCAGTATCCTGTTTCACCAGGATGCCCCGGTCTGCGCCCATGGCCAGAGCGGTGCGGATTGCGTCCATGGCTTTGTCTGAACCGGCAGAAACCACCACGATCTCTTTCGCAATGCCTTTTTCCTTCAGCTGGATGCCGCCTTCTACGGCAACCTCATCATAAGGATTGATGATGAGATTGATCCCCGCATCAGAGATCTTGCCATCCTTCAACTCGATTTTTGCCTCAGTGTCAAATGTCTGCTTAACACAAACCAGAACCTTCAAGTTCATTCCTCCTTTTCGTCTGATGATAATTGGTCAACAAAAGCATAACGGACTTTCCCATGTTGAGTAATCAGCCACCACCCCCATGACAACTGCATATATTTATTCTGCTTGCCTACGGCAAATTTACCGCCAAACTTGTTTAGGGAATAAAATAATATATAGATAGTCAATATTATAACTTCGATACCAGCCTTACATTTCCTGCTTTTTTGAAATGAATGGCAACTTTTTTATAACATAGATCATCAGCTTTTCTGGTAAAAAAAGGTTGAAAGCGATTTAAGCCCCAGTTCCCGACCATTGAAAATCTGTTCGGTACTGCCGATAAATAGTATGCCGCCTGCCCTTAAGGCTTGGGCAAACCTTCCATAAAGTTCCTGCTTGGTCTCCTCGGTAAAATAAATGACCACATTGCGGCACAGGATCAAGTCATAGTCCCGGGGGAAAGGGTCTTTTAAAAGATCATGCTGCTTAAACCTCACCAACTTCTTGATCTGCGGCCTGACCCTGTAAACCCCGTTTTCTTCCTCAAAGTAACTCTTCAGGATCCGCTCGGGGACCTCCCGCACCACACGATTATGGTACACCCCCTCTGCTGCCCTGTCCAGGACTTCTGCATCCAAATCAGTGGCCAGGATGGATTCCCGCACATCATAGTTTTTTTCGCGGGCCATTATAGCCAATGAATATGGCTCTTCCCCGGTTGAACAGCCTGCACTCCATATCTTAAGCTGACTGCGCTGCTTAATCAATATGGGAATAATGGTATCCTCCATCACCCTCCAATGCACGGGATTACGAAAAAACTCGGATACGTTGATAGTGAGGTGTTCCAAAAATTTCTTGTACAGCTCTTTATCAGCCTGCAGTTTTTCCACCAGACTGCCATAATCCGCGAGGCCGTTAGTGCGCATGAAGCTGTTGATACGGCGTTCCATTTGCGGGCGTTTATAAGCAGTGAGGTTTATTTTGCTGATGCCCTCAAATTGCCTTACAAACCATTCCCAATCATGGCGATTTATCCTCTTCAAGGCAGTGTTTCCAGGGCTAAACGGGTCCGGGCAACAGTATTGTCAATATCTTCTTCCTCATGGGCCAGAGACACAAAACTGACTTCAAACTGTGCCGGCGGAAAATATACCCCCAACTGCAGCATGGCGCGGAAATAAGCGGCATAGCGCTCGGTGTCGCAGCTCATCACCGCCTTGTAACTATTGACTTTTTGCCCGGTAAAGAAAACCGAAAACATAGAACCGATACGATTTATACCCATCTTTTCCCCGGCATCTGCAAATGCGTTGACCAGTCCCTGGACCAGTCTTTCGCACCGCTGGTCCAAGCGCTCGTAGACAGCACCGTCTTTCAGGATACGCAGGGTGGCCGCCCCTGCGGCCATAGCCAGGGGATTGCCTGATAGGGTGCCGGCCTGATAGACTGGTCCTTGAGGCGCAACCAGATCCATGATTTCCCGACGCCCGCCGTAAGCCCCTACCGGCAGCCCTCCACCGATGATCTTGCCCAGCGTTGTTAAATCCGGTTTAATTCCGACAATATTCTGATAACCGCCATAGGTCAGCCGGAATCCGGTGATGACTTCATCAAATATCAACAGGCTGCCATACTGATCGGCAATGGCGCGCAAACCCTGCAGAAACTGCGGGTCAGGCAGCACTAAACCCATATTTCCGGCTACCGGTTCTACAATTACGGCGGCAATGTCATTAAAATGCTCTTCGAACAGAATCTGGACTGACTGTAAATCGTTATACTGTGCGATCAGGGTATAAGCCGCCAATTCCTGAGGAATACCGGGGCTGGTAGGAACGCCTGAGGTCAACAGCCCCGAGCCGGCTTTAATCAAAAAGGCATCGGCATGGCCGTGGTAGCAGCCCTCAAACTTAATAACCTTGTTTCTGCCGGTGAAAGCCCGGGCCAGGCGTATGGCGCTCATAGTAGCTTCAGTCCCTGAATTGACCATACGCACTTTGTCTATAGAAGGAAATGCCTCACATATCATCAAAGCCATTTCCACCTCCTGCCGGCAGGGGGCGCCATAACTGGTGCCCTTTAGGGCACTTTGGTTAATGGCTGCCAGGACTTCGGGATGAGCATGCCCCAGTATGAGAGGCCCCCAGGAGCAAACGTAATCTATATAGCTGTTGCCATCCACGTCAACAACCTGGCAGCCTTTGGCTCTGTCTATAAATAACGGATCGGTACCTACAGCCTTAAAAGCCCTGACCGGGCTGTTGACGCCGCCGGGAATCAGGCTTTGCGCCTGGGAAAAGAGCTGTTTTGAAGCGCCCCGCATAATTAACCTTCCTCCTTATAACCCGCCGCCAGCCAGTCCTCAACTTCATAATGCATACTCACCTTTTTGAACTCCCGGACACTATGCAGAACCTGGTAATTGTGAATGTCAGTGGCTGTGGCGATGGCCTTGACCACATCCTGAAGTTCCTCTTCACTGCGGGCGTGTATCATGGTAAAAAGCTGATAGGGAAAGTCCCCGGGAACCTGACGTAGATAACAATGGCTCACCTGAGGATAAGCCGCCATCTTTTCCCCTAATGCATCTTCGCGCCCTTCAGGGGCCTGCCAGGCTACCATGGCATTGCATATATACCCGGCCTGTTGATGCCGCAAAACCGCCCCGAAGCGGCGGATAATACCGCGTTTTTTTAAGTCGGAGATGATCCCGACGATTTCGGCTTCACTGCAATCCAGCTCTGCCGCTAAAGCGGCGAAGGGCCGGTGCACCGGGTCGATTTTCCCCTGTATAAAGTCCACCACTTGTTTGGTCAAAAGCCTATTTGTCAACATCATCACTCATTTCGAAACGGGCGTCTATTTTGTAGAGGCGGGTCGCCGGCATGGCAACCATTTTCACCCCGGTTTGTTCTTCCAATTCGGTTAACAATTGTTCGCTTGCCTGGGCGGATGGTGCGCTAAGGGTAAACCATAGATTATAGCGGTGATCACGCTGGTAATTATGGGTTACCCCTTTTAGGGCGCTGACTGCTGCCGCCACCGCCTCCAGCTCCCCGGGGGGGACCTGGCAAGCACAGAGAGTGGAGTGATATCCTATCGTCCTGCCGTCGATTATGGCCCCGATCCGCCGGATAACGCCTTGTTCTATCAAATGCCGCACATTCTCCACGACTTCCTCTTCAGCTAAGCCCAGTTCTTCGGCCAGGTCTTGAAAAGGGGTCGCGCTGAGGGGAAAGCGGTTCTGTAAAATATCCAGCAATTTTTTGTCCAGAACAGTAAGACTACTCATATCATTGCCTTTCAGGGGCTTTATACAGGCACCACTGATCTTCTGCCATATAGTTGCCGCCGCTATAGTAATAAGCCCGGGCCCGGCATCCGCCGCAGCGCTCTTTATAATCGCATTGCCCGCATTTTCCTTCATATTCGAGGGTACGCAGGGCGTTAAACATTGGGTTTTCCCGCCATATCACATCAAAAGGCGTTTCTCTCACATTGCCCAAAGGCATATCCAGATAGGCACAGGGCTGCACGTCCCCGCGGGGATTGATAATGCAGTAGCTGATGCCGGCCAGACACCCCCTGCTAAAGCGCATGGGAATGCCTTTTTTGTCGGCAACCCTGATGAACTGGGGCGCACAAGTAGGCTTGATCTCAATTGGAACCGTTTTCTGTTTATTCATCAAGCGGGCGATGGTCTTTTCATATTCGGCCACCCGCAGAGCCTCCTGTTCGATATCGGCGCCGCGCCCGGTTGGAACCAGGAAAAATATATGATGGGCTATAGCCCCTATTGCTATTGCCAGGTCAGTGATGGCTTCCAATTCGCTGGAGTTCCAGTCCATCACCGTGGTGTGAATTTGAAAAGGGATCCCGGCTTCCTTAAGATGCTTTATGCCCTCCATGGTCATTTCAGAGGCGCGCGCCAGACCACGGAACGCGTCATGCTTGCTTTCATCCAGGCTGTCCAGGCTGATGCCTGCGGCCATAATGCCAGATTCCTTAAGCATGCGGGCAGTCCGGGCATCAATCAAGGTGCCATTTGATCCCAATACCGCACGCAGGCCCTGGGAGGATGCGAAACTGATTAATTCATAAATATCCGGGCGCATCAGGGGCTCTCCGCCGCTGAAAATCATAATTTTGAAACCGGCCTTTTTGATATCTTTAATCAATTGCCGGGCTTCGCCGCTGTCCAATTCGGCCTGCATTACGTTTCCGGCATCCCGGTAGCAATGTTCACAGTATAGATTGCACTGATTGGTAGTATTCCACGAAACCAGCATAATTACAGACAGAAGCCTGTCTGTTCACCTCCTATCGATTGAGGAATCGGGCGGCATCTTTGGCAAAATAGGTTATGGTTAAATCGGCGCCGGCTCTTTTGATAGAAGTCAGAACCTCCATCATCACCCGCTCTTCATCGATCCATCCATTGGCGGCAGCAGCCTTGATCATGGCAAATTCACCACTTACGTTATATGCCGCGGTGGGCAGGCCGAACCGCTCTTTTACCGCTCTGATTACATCCAAATAAGGAAGGGCCGGCTTGACCATAACGATATCGGCCCCTTCCTCCACATCCAGGTACACTTCCCGCAAGGCCTCCCGCACATTAGCCGGGTCCATTTGATGAGTGCGGCGGTCTCCGAATTGCGGGGCTGAATCGGCAGCTTCACGAAAAGGTCCATAGAAACCGGAAGCATATTTGGCAGCATAAGACATGATGGGAATGTGGGAATACCCAGTCTCATCCAAGCGCTGTCTGATGAAGCCGATTCTGCCGTCCATCATATCTGAAGGCGCTACTATATCACAACCCGCCCGGACATGAGAGAGGGCTTCTAAAGCCAGCAATTCCAGTGTGGCATCATTGTCGACCATGCCGTCACCGCTGATCACCCCGCAATGGCCATGGTCAGTATATTCGCACATGCACACATCGGTAACAATCTGCAGCTGCGGGCAAGTATCTTTAATAACCTTAATAGCCTCTTGCACAACACCCGTGTCACTGTAGCCGCTGCTGCCACAAGAATCCTTGTACTCCGGGATTCCGAATAAAAGGACTGCAGGTATCCCCAGGCTGTCAATCTCCTTGATTTCAGCCGCCAGCTGGTCTACCGAGAGCTGAAAAACGCCGGGCATGGAGGCAATGGGGTTGCGTATACCCTGGCCATAATGAACAAACAGCGGGTAGATCAGCTCTTTTATGGATAATCTGGTTTCTGCGACCATATCCCGCAACACAGCGTGGTTGCGAAGCCTTCTTAATCTACTGGTGGGAAAGTGCATATTAAGTCACCTCACTGAATGATTTGGCCAAAAAAGCTGGCCAAATGGCGTTTATTTACTCTTGCGCTCTTCAGCCGAGAGGTAGCAGGCCGGATCTTCTGCCCATAGATCGCCCTTCACTGCCCTGGCGCGTATACGACATCCCCCGCACAGCTGTTTGTACTGGCATTCTCCGCAGCTGCCGGTAACATGAAGCTGCTTTTCCCGGAGTTTGACCATCAAGGCGTCATCTGAAGTCCAGATCTCGCTAAAAGGCTTCTCCCGCACATTGCCTACGGTATAATCCTGCCAGAATTGGCAGGGGTGGACATTCCCGCGAGGATCCACATTGGCAAACTTGGTTCCCGCAGAACATCCGCCATGCATTTCCAGCAATTGAATGACCTCGGCGGCCCGTTCAGGATTTTCAGCCTTTATTTTATTTAAGAGATATATTCCGTCAGCATGGTTATCCGTAGTCAGGATCTCGGTTTCTATTCCTTTAGCCGCCAACTCCAGGGTCTTTTGACACACATAATTGAGGATGGCCTCTTTCTCTTCGATGCTGGTGTCCATGTCAGCCATTTCGGCGCCGCGCCCGGCATAAACCAGATGATACATACAGAACCGGGGGATACCTTCCTTTTCTATCAGATCAAAAATTACCGGTAAATCCTCTTGATTATATTTATTTACCGTGAAGCGTATGCCAGTTTTTATACCGTGATCCAGGCAGGTACGTATGCCCCTTAAAGCCATTTCAAAGGCTCCGGGTATGCTTCTGAAGTGATCATGGGTCTCAGGCCCCCCATCTATGCTGATGCCCACATATTGAAATCCTGCGGCTTTAATATTTGCCGCCGCCGCTGCATCGATCAAAGTGCCGTTGGTGGATATTACCGGCCTTAATCCCAACTCGGCGGCCAGGCTCCCCAACTGATAGATATCCTTGCGCAAGAGGGGTTCTCCGCCGGAAAACAGCAAAACCGGCACCTTCATGCCTGCCAGGTCACGGATAAACGCCTCCGCTTCTTCAGTACTAAGCTCATCCTGGTATTTCCTGTCTTCGGCATTGATATAACAATGCAGGCACTTCAGATTGCAGCGGTTGGTCATATTCCATACCACCAGAGGGCGGTTGGTAGCGGAGAACTGCAACAGTTGCGGCGGTATATCACCCTCCTGCCCTCTATGTTTAATCGCATCTGATACGGTCGCTTGACCGCATAATAGTTTGGTGCATCCTATCACTGCACTCTCTCCTCTCCCGTGGCGCTATGAGCGTCCTTGACCACAGCCTGCACCAGTCCTTCTATGGTGTACTCCCGGGCCATCACATCAACGGTGAAGCCCATATCCCTTGCTGTTCCGGCTGTAATCGGTCCGATGCAGGCCACTTTAACCAATGGGTCGATACGTGATACGTTGTCCTCACCTATCATTTTAACGAAATTAGCCACTGTTGATGAACTTGTAAATGTTAGATAATCAAAATCCCCGTTCAGCATTTCTTCAATTAAGTCCTGACCTGCTGTCTGTGCTGCCACAGCCCGGTAAAGACCGATTTCGTGCATATATACCCCCCAGTTTTTGAGGGTATCCGGCAGTACATTCCTGGCTCCAATGGCCCGGGGCAAAAGCACCCATTGACCTGGGGTTATGCTCTTTTGCAGCTGGTCGAGTATGCCTTCAGCCTGATATTCCGGGGGCATGATCTCCACTCTCAGCCCGTGTTCCTCCAGCCTCTTTCTGGTCGCAGGACCGATAGATACCAGCCTGATGCCTTTCAGATCGCGGATGTCCAGGCCGTGTTGAAACATCTCTTCCAGGAAGATATCCACCCCGTTGACACTGGTAAAAACCAGCCAATCGTAATACTCCAGGTTTTTAAAAGCGGCATGCAAAGCCTCCCGGTCGACTTCCTTCTGGATAATTATACTGGGGCACTCAATGGCCTGACCGCCTGCCTGGCGTATCTTATCGACCAACGCGCTGGCTTGAGCCCGGGCCCGGGTGACAATGACCCGTTTCCCCAACAGTGGTTTGCTCTCAATCCATTTGAGCTGCTCCCTGAGCTCAACCACTTCTCCTACTATAATGACAGCCGGAGGTTTGAATTGGGCAGCCTCAACCTTCTCGACAATATTCTCCAGGGTGCCGGTTAAGACCTCTTGTTGAGGGAGTGTCCCCCACCTGACCAGGGCAATGGGAGTCTGGGGGGATCGGCCATGGCTTATCAGTTCGTGGCAAATCGTGGGCAGATTCTCAACCCCCATCAAGAACACCAGGGTACCTATACCAGTACTGATCTTGTCCCAGTGAATGGAACTCCTGGTTTTTTCAGGCTTTTCATGCCCGGTGATAACCGCAAAACTGGAGGTGGCATCGCGGTGAGTCACCGGTATACCGGCATAAGCCGGCACCGCAATGGCGGAAGTGATTCCCGGAATGATTTCGAATTCCAGGCCATGTTTTCTGACAAAAACCGCCTCTTCTCCGCCCCTGCCATATAAAAAGGGATCCCCGCCTTTGAGCCGGGCGACTTTTTGGCCTCTGGCAGCTTTTTCCACCAGCAATCTGTTGATCTCTTCCTGGGGGAGGGCGTGTCGGCCTGAAATTTTGCCGACATAGATGAATTCTGCCTGAGGATTGGCCATGGCGAGGATCTCCGCCCCCACCAGGCGGTCGTATACAACCACATCGGCCTCCTCCAATACCTTTCGGGCCTTAATGGTCAACAGACCCGGATCTCCAGGACCTGCTCCTATTAAATAAACCAAGCCTTTGTTCATTTCTTATCCCCTAATCTGCGAATTTCTGTCAAGACTTGACCGGCACCACGGGACAAAAGCTGATTGGCCAAACTGAGCCCGATTTCTTCTGCTTCCTCAGGCTTGCCCTGCAAAGCTCCTTGATATTTGACGGTTCCATCCAGAGAAGACACTATGCCTGACAGATTCAAACCCTCTCCTGTAATTTCCGCAAGCGCTCCGATAGGAATTTGGCATCCCCCTTCCAGCGTCCGTAAAAAGGAGCGTTCAGCCAGGACCCCCAACCTGGTGGGTTCATGATCAATTAAGGCCAAAATCCCGGCGGTCTCGTTATCCCCTGCCCTGATCTCTACCCCGATGGCGCCTTGGCCTACCGCAGGCAACAACAAGTCGCAGGGCAGGATTTCAGTGATCAGATCTTCGTAACCAAGCCGCTTCACTCCGGCATAGGCCAGGACGATGGCATCCAGGCCTTCCTCTTGCATCTTCCTGATGCGTGTATCCACATTGCCCCGCAGATCCACGATAATCAGGTCGGGCCTGCTGGCTTTAATCTGCGCGATTCTTCTCAAGCTGGAAGTCCCGACCCGGGCGCCCCGGGGAAGCTCGGCAAAACCGCCGGCATGCCGCGAAAGCAATACATCCTGCGGGTTTTCACGGGATAAAACCGCACCTATGCAAAGACCCGGTTCGAGAACAGAAGGCAGATCCTTCATGCTATGAACCGCCAGATCCACCTTATTATTAAGCAATGCCAGCTCTATTTCTTTGGTAAAAAGCCCTTTGTCCCCTATCTTGGATAGGGATACATCCAGGATTTTGTCGCCCTGTGTCTTGATAACCTCTATGGTCACCTCAAGCTCGGGCACAGCCCGGCGCAGCAGGTCGGCAACATGATTAGCCTGCCAAAGGGCCAGTTTACTACCCCTTGTTCCCAACCTCAGTTTGCTCATCGGCTTGTTCCCCCATATTAACCTGCAGCCCAAACAGCTTCTTGGCAACCTCCGCATAGAGATGTCCCTCATTGCTGACCGCCATTTCCTTCAAGCCAACAATAGGATTATGCAGCAACTGGTTTATAATGGTGTGGGCCATAGAAACTATCACCTTTTGTTCATGGTCAGATACCTTGCCCAGGCGGTTGAAAGCCTTTTTCAATTCCTGTTCCTTGATCGTTTCGGCTCGCTGCTTGAGAGCAGTAATAACCGGAACAACATATAAACCGGCCAGCCATTCGTTAAATTTTTCCAATTCCTCGGCAATAATCTGTTCAGCCTGTCGGGCGGCCTTCTGGCGCTGCAGGTAGTTGCTGTCCACTACATTCTGAAGATCATCGATGTCAAATATATGAACCCCCTGCACCTGGCCCAATACGGGATCGACATCTCTGGGCACAGCGATGTCGATGATAATCATTTCTTTGCCCTGGCGGGCCGCCAACTGCCCGCCGCAATTGTCCGCTCTGATCACGTAATGATTGGCTGCCGTGCAGCTGATCACTATGTCTGCTTTATATAATTCATCGGGCAGCTGATCAAAACGGACCGCCCGGCCGTTGAAACTCTGGGCCATCAATTGGGCACGGTCAAAGGAGCGATTGGATACAATCACTGATTTTACGCCATTTACCATCAAATAGCGAGTGGCCAGTTCGCTCATTTCACCGGCGCCTACCACCAGAACGGTTTTATCCTCCAGGGAATCAAAATGCTGGCGGGCTAATTCAACCGCGGCATAACTGACGGATACCGGATGATGATCTATACCGGTTTCGGTCCGGGTTTTTTTGCCCACAAAAATGGCCTTCTGAAACAGGGCGTTTAAAACCCCGTCAGAAGCCCCTTTTTCCATAGCGGTTTGATAGGCTTCCTTGACCTGGGCAAGAATTTGTGCTTCACCCAAAATCATCGAATCCAGGCCGGAAGAAACCCTGAAAATATGGGAAATGGCATCATAACAGGTAGGCTGGTATAAATAGCCCTGCAATTCATGATATGGAAATCCGGAAAATTCCTCTAAGAACTGATTGAGCACAGCTGTGCCATTAGCGATATTGCGGGTTGTGGCATAAACCTCAGTACGATTGCAGGTAGCCAGAATCACGGCGCCTTCAATTTCAGCACTCTGTTTCAGATGATGATATGCCTTTTCCATGACCGGTGCTGAAAATGCCAGCTTTTCCCTCACTTCGACCGGCGCCGTGCGGTGATTTAATCCTGCCAAAAGGACATACATTGCCTAATCTTCTCCTTCGCTTTATCTTTCTCCCCCACTTGAATCAGGTTAAGTATATCCGAGTAAACCAGAGACTCCAATATTTGTTTTCTTTTTTTTATGTCAGGTACATGGCTTTGCAGGTAGACCCGGGCTTCGCCCAACAGGTCGACAAATTCGCCATGCGCAGGTGTGATTATTTCTTCCAGATCGCGGCGCAGTTTACGAGCATAGGCCGGACTCTTCCCCTCCGTAGAAACAGCGAAGGTCAGTGAATTGCGCCGCACAATGGCCGGCACCAAAAAATCACATTGTTCTGGATCATCCACCACATTGGCCGGTATTCCTTTTTGGCGGCAGAGTTGACTGACCTCGCAGTTGACCTGTCTGTCATTGGTGGCGATAAAAACCAGGAAGACACCCTTCAGGTCTTCCTCTTGAAAGCCGCGTATTAAAATTTGCGCCAGGTTTTCCCGCTGCCATTGTTCAATCTGGGCGGTAATAGAATTGCTGACCACCCTGACCCTGGCTCCATGCTCCAACAGGGCTCTTATCTTGCGTTCGGCAACCGCACCGCCGCCTACCACCAGACAGAGCTTGTCTTGCATATTAAGGCATATGGGGAACAGGTGTTTCATAAAAACTCCATCGTTCAACGGTGATTAAGACCGGGATTGTTATCTGTACTTTCTATTTATTGGGTTTATCTTCATTCTCCTCTTCCAACTCTTCTTCTTTCGATTTCCTGAAGTTCTGCAGGGCTTTGCCCAAAGACTGCCCTACTTGCGGCAGTTTACCCGGCCCAACAATAATCAGTAATATAACTAGAATAAGAATTAACTCCCACGGACCAACATTAAATGGCAAGAATGCAAACAAGATTCTTCGCTCCTTCGCTCAAAATGAGCCGCTCAATTGTGCAGACCTTTCCGCCTTACGCCCCATATATAGTGCTATTATGACAAAAGGGCGATATTTTGTAAAGCAGAACAGCCCGCCGTTACGGCTTAACGGGATTCTTCGCGGCTTGTACTTGTCAGGGTTACGTTGCCTGGCCGTCATCGCCTCCTATTTCCGACTGGCGCGTCCTGCCCTTGGCAGCCCACCTTGAGACCCATATACTGACCTCATAAAGAAAATAAACCGGAACAGCCATCATCAATTGAGAAATGGGATCAGGTCCGGGGGTCAAAGCGGCTGCTATCACCACAATCGCCAACAGTGCATATTTGCGGTTCTTAGCCATCCAGTCAGGCTTGATCACACCAATTTTTGTCAGGAAGAACACCAGCACGGGCAGTTCGAAAACCAACCCGAAGGGGATAGTGAATGCAGTTACAAAGGATACATACTGATCAATTTTGAAAAGCGTTTCCAGGTTTTCCCCGGCTATATAAATGAAGAAATTCAATACCAGGGGCAGTATGCCAAAATAAGCGAATAAAACCCCGCCGGCAAACAACAATACCGTAACCGGCAGTAATATATAAACATATTTGCGTTCATGCGGATACAATCCCGGCTTGATAAAACGCCACAGAGCCCAGACCACAATCGGGAATGCCAATACAAAGCCCGCATATAAGGCCAGTTTGATTTTGACAAAGAAAGCCTCGGTTACGCTGGTCACGATCAAAGTCTCTTGCAACGAACTCAAGGGCGATACGATGACGGCCAGAATAGCCTCATTGTAATAAAAAGCCACACAAGCGCCGATGACAATCGCGGTTACACTGATTATAATGGCCCGACGCAGCTCTTCCATATGAGTAATAAAGGTTTGCTTCTCCTCTACAGTCATATCACCAAAATTGAAAAAGGCCACTGGTGTAACACCCCTTACTTAATAATCTCGGATAGAGATAAAATCAGCCATATCCCCCAGATTTTCTGTTATCTGTGTCCTGGGAAGAAACTGCAGCTGACGTTTGGCTTTTTCCGCGTAATATTGGGCGGCGTAATAAGCGTAATCGATCCCCCCCGCATCGATGACCAGATCGAGTATAGTATCAGCCCTTTGAGTGCACTCCTCAGGAGACGACAACCATTGATGCAATTCCTGGCGATGGGGGCTGAAACGCAAAGCGTAAATGGTCGGAAGAGTAATAATACCCTGCCTCACATCACTGCCGGTCGGCTTCCCCAACACCTCTTCAGTAGCGACAAAATCCAATATGTCATCTGTCACCTGAAAGGCCATTCCCAAATAATAACCGTATTTTTGAAAAGCGGTTACTTCCCGGTTGCTGGCTGGCGTGAGCAGTGCCCCTAACTGGCAGCTCACGGAAATCAGCAAGGCGGTTTTCCGCTCGATGCGCCGCAGGTAATTTTTCAAGCCCACCTCAGTATTGTAAGCGCTCAACATCTGAATGATTTCGCCTTCGCATATTTTCATGCTGGTGTCGGCCAGAATGCTGATCATATCGCAGCGCTGATAAGCCGCCACCAGAGCCAGTGAGCGCGAAAAAATAAAATTGCCGGCGTTTATGGAGAGGCGGTTGCCCCACAGCCGTTTAACAGTATCAGTGCCCCGCCGGGTTTTGGAATCATCGATCACATCATCGTGCACCAGTGTAGCCATGTGAGTTAATTCCAGGGCCACTGCCAGCGGAATAATGTCCTCCAGCTCGTCCACAAAAACCCTGGCGGCCAGCAGGGCAAAAGCAGGGCGAAGCCGCTTGCCGCCAGCCTTAATGAGGTGGGTTGAAGCATCTTGCAATACCGCTAATGTGGTGTTGATGTTGTTCTCCAGGCTGCTTTCCACTATTTTCAGTTCATCAGCAACCGGGGCAAAGAATTCATTGGGTCCCATATGTCCCCCCGCATCTGTCAATTAAAATCATTATAATCCTTCATTCGACTGTTTCCAACCGAATCGAACTCTGTATTCTATGTGCTGATACTATTTGGGCTGGTCATAGCGCCTAAACAACTGGTGAGGCAGTTGCAATATATCCATTACCTTGCCCACCATAAAGTGCACCATATCCTGTATTCCCTCAGGATGATGGTAAAAGGCAGGCATGGCCGGCACAATTTGAGCACCCGCCTCTGCCAGCATGAGCATATTTTTTATATGAATTTTGTTCAATGGCGTTTCCCGGGGCACCACAACCAGTAAGCGGTTCTCTTTTAGCATGACATCAGCGGCCCGTTCCATCAGACTGCTGGCACTGCCATGGGCCAGCGCCGACAGGGTAGCCATAGTGCAGGGCATAATAACCATGGCATCATTTATATAAGAACCACTGGCCATTGGCGCCGCGATATTATCGTTGTCGTAAAAAAACAATCTGGGGCATGAGGAGCGCAGAGCATCCAGGGCTTGAGCCGCAGTTTCTTCCGGCATCAAGCCTCGCTCCTCTTCCATGACCATCTCAGCCGCCCGGCTTACGATCACATGAACCTCTCCCCCTGCGGCCAGCAATTCCCTGATCAGGACAATACCGTAAATAACCCCGCTGGCCCCGGTCAACCCGACCGTAAATCTCTTCATGGAGCACCCCCATACAGGATTTTGAGTTCCACAATCGTTTACATAATTCCCGCAATCAGCTTAATATATCTGCCAGGGTAGTGATAAAGATCAATAGACCCACATAGCGATTGATTTTAAAGGATGCGAAATTAACGCGGCTCATATTTTCGGGAGTGACTATCTTGTGTTCATAAAGCAGGATTACGGCCGCAATAGCTACCCCAATATAGTACCATCCCCCCAGACTCAATGCCAACCCGCTGGCGATCAAAAATAAGACCATCAATAGGTGCAGTACTTCAGAAAAGCGAAATGCGCCTTTGATGCCAAAGCGGGCTGGGACCGAATATAGCCCGTGTTTGCGGTCGAACTCTATATCCTGGCAGGCATAAGTGATGTCAAACCCAGCCACCCAGCAGGCTACCGCCAGGCTCAACAGGATAGGCTGCCAGTCCAAACGCCCGGTTACAGCCATCCAGGCGCCAACCGGTCCCATCCCTATGGCCAGGCCGAGAAGAACATGACACCACCAGGTAAAGCGTTTAGTGTAGGAATATCCCCATAATACCAGTACAGCGAGCGGGGCTAGTTTAACACATAAAGGATTGAGTTGGGAAGCAGCCAGAAAAAGCAATATCAGGCCGACTACCACCGCCCCCCAAACCAGGCTGAGCGGAAGCTGGCCCGAAGCCATCACCCAATGGGCGGTGCGGGGGTTGGCCTGATCCAGATGGCGGTCTATGATACGGTTGAGGCACAAAGCAGAGGTACGTGCGCTGATCATAGCCAGAGTAATCCAGCCCAATTGCCCCGGACTGGGAATCCCTGAAATCGCCAAAAACGACCCCAGATATGCAAACGGCAAGCCAAATAAGGTATGGCCGAAATCAATCATCTTTAAGAATTTAACCATTTTGTTCAAAGGTACAGATCTCCTGTTACAGAAATGCCCGGATATCACCGGGGAGATAACACCGTCCCGCTGATTGGCATGATAAAAGGCCTGCGGGCCAGCAGGCCAATGTCGCATTTATCAATGCGCTCTATATGCAAATCGTTTAAATCGCTGCCCGGGCCAAATGGCCGTTGAGGTAATCCTGGATGAGCAGTTCCAAGGCAGTACCGCTCAACATTGATCCCTGATTGATGTAGTGAAACAACTCCTGGCTCTTGTTACAGTGGATCTTAATGGTTTCAGATATAAAGCCCTGCGGGGCTTGCCCTTCCAAAGCCATACCGACATGGAATCCCAACCGGGCATACCACATAACGGCATCCGGCGCTATATCCTTCAAACGTGCGGCGGTCAAAAAGGCGGCCTGGTAGAGCGAAGCCCTGGTTTTGGCCACTACCTGCTCAGGCGCGGTCTGAAGCTTATGCTTCATGACCATCCCTTCGTTCATTTGTCCAATGGTATTTGAGAACACGTCCAAAAGATGATCAGCGCCAATCTCCACCAGCATCTTTAATATGCACCCGAATATATAGTCTCCTATCAAGATGGAGAACTGCATGTTCTGATCATATACCTGGCCTTCTTCATCATCCCCCACCAATTCATGAATAAAGCTGGCCAGGTAGGTCATCTTGAATACAGCCGCCATTTTTACGGAATATTCTCGTTGATGGCCCAAGTCACGATACACCGCCAAGACTGCCCGGGACAGTTGATCCCAGGTGTTCTCCTGAGCCGCCTGATCGACATAAGCCTGGATAGCATTCCACCACGGCAATAGCCGTTTTTGTACTACCCGGTTGACCTCGTCCAAATCTTGTCTAATCTCACGTTCCACCATAAGTCCCCCCACTAACCCTTATGCGTTTGATTATCTTTATCAATTTATTCATATATATCTGTCTGATTATATTCTAAACCATCGTCGGGGAAATACGTCTTCGCAATTATTTCCTGTTAGATGTGGCTCTTTCTTATTATCTGCTATTAATTATATAGAAAATATGCGGCTTTAACAGTCCGAATTTTACTTCAGCATAAAACAAGGCCTTACTTGTACTGGTGTCAAGTAAGGCCTTTCAGGTTGATTGAGCGCTAACGTTTAACTTACATCGGTCTACTAAAATAGTATCCCTCCTAAATATTTACCACCAGGCGCTCCTTCTTCTGGCTCTGAACCGTTCCCCGCTTCACTTCTGATGCCGTTACATGGGTAGCCCCAAATTTCTCAGCCAGGTAGTTACAGGCATCCCAGGGGTTAACCGATTCGCCGCAGGTAAATACATCTACTGCTGCATATCCCAACTCCGGCCAGGTATGAATTGCCAGGTGCGACTCTGAAATAACAACGACTCCACTGACTCCTTGCGGGCTAAACTTGTGAAAAACAACCTCTCTCACTTCAGCTCCAGCCTCCAAAGCAGCATTTATCATGATATCTTCCACTTGAGCGATATCATTCAATACTTCAAATTGACAGCCATATACTTCGGCTAGTACATGTCGCCCTAAAGACTGCAATCATGTCGCCTCCCTTTTCATTTATTTTTGTGCTCCCAAACCTCCTTAATGTAGTCGTTAAAACGCACATGTAGAATTTTAGCATAATTTTGTGCATTGTCAATAAAAATAATGTTATATTCCAGGAAAATATGCCCTATTACTCGATAACATCCTCTGAGCCAAAAATACTATTCAATTACTATAATATGCTCTAATTTTTAAAAGTATTTATCCTGGTATAATATATAAATATTCTTTATGTATTTTTATTTTATTGTTATGCGACTAAAAGTAGGACACCTGAAAATGACTGGTAAAGACCACTCTATTATTCTACATCAATCCAGTCCATGTATGAGGTTGTTTATAGCGTGAATAAATTCCTTTTGATTGCCTTCCCCCAGCAAGTCATAGAGCAAAGCGTTGAATTCATATTTTATCTCCACAATCTGAGCCGCCACTTCGGCGCCCTTTTCGGTAATAAACACCCTGATGGCACGCCGATCCTGGGGATCAAGACGTCTTTCCACCAGTTCATCTTTCTCCAGTTTGTCAACCAGAACCGTCATGGAAGAACTGTCAATGAGGGTCCGGCTGCCGATTTCTTTTAAGGTGATGCCGTTCTCCTCCTGTAAACAAAAAAGGATAAAGCTCTGGGGGATCGTGATCCCGAACTCCTCCAGCCGGCTACCCAAGTGTTTATCGATCTTTTTCATAGTAGCCCGCAGGTTGAAACCGATAAAGGCATTCAAACCATTCATGAGATTACTCCTCTCTTCACATGCAAATGGTCTCTCTCTTTCTGAACCACTTTATACCATATTATAAAAGCATGTATGTTTATAAAACAAGCAATTCCTCTTCAAAACAGCAGATTTGCCGTTATCTCACCATTATTTGCTGACTGTTGCCGGCTGCGGCTTTTTATTGGTTAGAAAATGCCTTGAAGTAGACCACACTTCGTGCTATCTTATTAGCATCGTAAACGATTAACCTGCGAAAAGAGCATTTGCGGGGATGATGGTCCAAATCAGCTCAGGCTCTTTGAAAACGGGCCCCTCCCCAATAGGATTCAGGAGTTGCCCGGCTGAAGAACCACATAAAAGGGGTTGCCGGTTTTCCCTGCGAAGGAAATTTAGCAGGCCCGGGGATCAACAAGGGCAAGACTCAAAAGCCTCCGTCCCTTGGGGTATGGAGGTTTTTATATTGGGAAAAATCGTGTAGTAGGGGGTATGACGATGACTGTTATGAAAAAGCGTATCTTAACCGGCGACCGTCCGACAGGAAAACTGCATCTCGGTCATTATGTGGGCAGTTTAGCCAACCGGGTGAAACTTCAACATGATTATGAAAGTTTCATTATAATTGCCGATGTTCAAGCCTTGACCACTCACTGGGAAAAAGATGAAAACCTCGCCAGGGATATTTACGATATTACCCTGGACTACCTGGCGGCAGGGTTGGACCCCGGACTGGCCACTATATTCTTACAGAGCATGATCCCGGAGATTCACGAATTGACCATGTATTACTCCATGTTTACCTCGGTCAACGTTTTGCGCCACAACCCCACAGTTAAGAGTGAAGCCGCCCAGCATGGTTTTAAGGACATGACCTATGGATTCCTAGGTTATCCGCTCAGTCAGGCTGCTGACATCAGTATTTTTAAAGCTCATCTGGTGCCGGTTGGCGAGGACCAGATCCCGCATATTGAACTGGCCCGCAAGATCGTACGTCGCTTTAACGATATTTACCAGCCGGTACTGGTAGAACCGGAGGCCCTGGTTGGCGCCACCCCTCGCCTGGTAGGTCTGGATGGCAAAAATAAGATGAGCAAAAGCCTGAATAATGCCGTCTATTTGTCGGATAAGCCTGAGGTGGTGCAAGAAAAGGTAAGAAATGCGGTCACCGATCCAGCCCGTATACGCAAGACCGATCCGGGGCATCCTGAGATTTGCACGGTTTTTGAATATCACCGCGTTTTCAATCCTGCCGAGGTTGCAGCCATAGAGTCGGATTGCCGTCAGGGCAAAATTGGATGTGTAGCCTGCAAAAAGAATCTGGCCGCGGTAATAAACCGGCTTCTCGATCCCATGCGTGAAACCAGAAGTTATTATGAGGCCCGCCCTGACGAAGTAAAAGACATTCTGCTGACTGGCACCGCTAAAGCTCATCAGGTGGCCCGTGAGACCATGTCGGAAGTCAGAGACGCCATGAAAATCGATTATTTTAAGCATGAATTTCCCCCGGCCTGTCCGGATCAATCTGAGGGCAGCTGAGGTTATTACCGGCAGTTAAAAAAGTCAGCGGACCCGGGGTTATTTTCCCAGCAGACTGCCCAGCCAGCGGGCGCAGCCGCCGGCATCAGTAGCCAGTATAAAGATGAGCAGCAAAACCAGCAGACCGATCATATTGTATTGCCATCGCTGCCGGTTGACCTTTTTAAAGGCTTCACTTTGCAAATAGTCTTCATACTTTCCCCGGCGTGATCTGCTTTTGTTCAAAATTCAGGCCTCCCGATTTATTGAGAATTGGACCTTGCGCAAGGCAAGAACCATTCCCGCTTGCGCTGACTTCTTTCTTCAAGATAAATGATAAAGCCCGGGTTTACAACCCTGAACAGTCTTGCAAAACCCCGGCAGTATGGGTTTAAGGGTTTTAGTCCGGCATCAGAAGCCTGGTTCAACAGCGGGTGGCATTGTACAAGTCATCCTTTACAGGTACAATTATTTATAATCGACATAATCGACATTTTAGGGAGTGAAGACATGCAGGCCGTTAAGGAATTCAGATTGACACTGGTAAAACAAGATAAGCATCTGCGCTTGCCGACGGTAACCTCTATCATTGTAGTGCAGAACTTATATGATATTCTCTTCCAATATCTCATAGATCCTGACCAGGAAAGCCGCCTTAAACAGCTGATCGAGTTGATGGAGTCGCATATCAAGAGCAAGAGCAGGGCTCCCTTTTCCATACCGATGGCAGAACTTGAATTCCTGGGCGAAGGTCTGGAGGAATTGAAGCTATTGAATTGGGCTGAGGTTGCAGTTACGGTGTTCCGCGTAGAAGTGTCGGGAGAGGATGAACCCGCTGAAGAAGACCTGGAGCCGATTTTTGATCTGCTTGAAGAATTATTGACATTTAAGCGGGTCGGTGACAGCGATCTCATCTATGTGTACCCTTCCCGCTTAACTATGTACTAATTTCCCGAACAAAGGCATTTTTAGAAGGCCAGTAATGCCTCCCTGATAATCTTGGCCCCCAATATGGAGGTGTTGTCTCCTTTTTCATAGGGGGGAGCAACCTCCACCAGATCAAAACCCACCACGTCTAATTCAGCCAGAGAGTGCAATACCCGCAGCAGTTCCCGGGATGAAAAACCACCGGGTTCCGGTGTGCCGGTGCCCGGTGCGAAGGCCGGATCCAGCACATCTATATCAAGGGTGACATATACCGGACGGCTGCCTGCCTGCTGCTTAACATCGTCCACCGCGTCTGACAACTGATCCAGGTATAATCTGGTGTTGGATTCGGCAAAAAGCAGTTCGTCCTCTGTAGCCGAGCGAATCCCCAGTTGATACAGCCGCCGCGGTCCGATAACCTCAACCACATGCCTCATTACGGTGGCATGCGATAATTCTTCTCCCAAATAGTCCTTTCTAAGGTCGGCATGGGCGTCCATTTGCACCACTACCAGATCGGGATAACGGCGTCTATAGGCTTTGATGACCGGCAGCGATACCAGGTGTTCTCCGCCTATGCACACGGTTTGTTTGTCCTGCTTGAGTATGGACTCCACGGTTTGCTCGATACGGTTAAGGCTTTCTGCTACATTGCCAAAAGGGACGACTATATCGCCGCCGTCATAGAAATTGATGTCCAATAACGAACGTTTCTGATAGATGCTGAACTCTTCAATACCCTCTGAGACCCCCCGTATGCGGGCGGGCGCCAGCCTGGTCCCCGGCCTGAAACTGGTGGTAGAGTCCATGGGCAGACCTAAAATCACCTTGGAGCAAACCTTATAATCGGGATGGGCCCCCATAAAACCGAAATTCTTTTCCAGCCAGGGTAATGGGTTATCCTGCATTTTTTATTCCTCAATGATCCGGCGTACAAAACCAGGCAGCTCAAAGGCCGCTTTATGCACCTGGGGATTATAATACTTGCATCCCTCCTGGTAATTGGTCAGCGGACGGCGCGGGTCGTGCTGCTTGGAGCCAACGGTAAAACTCCATAAGCCGCTGGGATAGGTGGGAACGCTGGCCAAATATAACTCGGTGATAGGAAAGGACTGTTTTATTCCTTGATAAGCCATTTTGATCACATCCGCATTAAAAAAAGGCGATTCACTTTGTACTACCAGAATGCCGTCTTCCTTTAAAGATGCAAAAACATTCTGATAGAATTCTGCCGAAAAAAGCTGCACCGCAGGGCCTACCGGCTCAGTCGAATCAACAATTACCACATCGAAGCGGGCCTGGTTTTCCCTCACATATTCGATTCCGTCTCTGATAGTTACTTCTGCTTTTGAATCACTGAAAGCGCAGCACAACTCCGGAAAAAAGTCCCGTGAAGCCTGAACCACATCTTCATCGATTTCCACCAGAATGCCTTTTTTCACCCCCGGATGGCGCACTACTTCACGCAGGGTGCCGCCGTCGCCGCCACCGATGATCAGCACCTGCTCCGGCCTGGGGTGTGCGTTTAAGGCTACCAGGGTTATCATTTCATGATATACCCATTCATCTTTTTCAGTGGTCTGAACCATGCCGTCCAAAAGCAGCATCCTGCCAAATTGCTCAGTTTCAACCACAGCCAGATGCTGATAACGGGTCTGTGCAGCCCGCAAGGTTTGGGTGACCTTGCAGCTAAACCCCAGAGAGGGGGTTTGATATTCGGTTACCCACAGTTCCAAATAAAATCCTCCTAACCGTATTCGAATATTCTGGTCTGGCCTTAGTACCACAAAGGAACCGCTGCGAAGGCACAACCGATCTTTTCGACCACATGTTCGGTAGCGGCGGTCTTAATCTCTGCAATTTCTATATTTCTCATGGCGAAGGCTTCTCGCACCATTTTCTCCACTATGGCTTCCGCTTCCGCCTGACTGCAGTGGCCTTCATACTCCATGATAACCCCAAAGCGATCATCCTTTTGGATACCCACCGCTACTGCTGCGGCAATCCTGGTGCCCGGCTCAGTACATGTAATGGTGCCATAGGCGATAGGCAACAGCGAACCCTCGGGGATAACCAGTTCCGGATCATACTGGCAGCCCGGCGGCAATATACTGCTCACTTTCAACAGGTTGGTGTTTCCAACCCGGGCCTTTAACAATGCGCCATCAAAGGCGGTAAGTTCTGTTTCTCCTTCGCAAGAAGCCGCAGTTAAAAAGTATTTCTTAGGCAATGGAAGCATTGCTGAACCTCCCCATATTTATTGACAACAGGTATATTATATCCAAATGCGGATTAAAATCAAACCATTTTCTAAGGCTGGAATGGGTATAAGAAAAGCCCGGTACATACCGGGCTCAGACCGTCGACAATAGCGAATAACTGCGTTGCTCAATAGGTCCGCTCAATCAACGTACTATTTGTACGCCTCAATCTCGGGCCTATTGAGCGCCTTGCTCTTCGCTTCCGTCGCTCGCTCTGCACAGCTTGTTGACAAAGTCGACAAGCTGCGCAGGTTATTGCCACTGTTTCATGAATTCCAGGAATGCGTTGACCGATTTGCGCCGGGATTTCTGACGCGGATAGATGACGTAGAAGTGGCGCTTGCTGCAGGCTTGGGCGATGTTCAAACTGCGGATCCTGGTAGTTGCCAGTCTTTTGACGGCCCAGGAGGAAACGATCGAAATCCCCATACCCGATTCCACTGCGGCCATAACCGCTTCAGTGCTGCCTGCTTCCATATAAACGCTGAGATCTTCTTTTTTAATTCCGCAGGACGAGAGCATCTCTTCCACCGCCTTCCTGGTTCCGGAACCCTTTTCTCTGAATATCCAGCGCTCTGAAATCAAGTCTGGCAAGACAACCTGCGTTGAGCGGGCCAGGCGGTGATCTGCCGGAACCACTACCACCAGCTCATCTTCCAGCCATTGAAAGCCTTCGATTTTTCGTATGTTTATCCAGCCGCCTACTATACCCAGATCCAGAACCCGATCCGCCACCAGGTTAATGACTTTCTCAGTATCGGCAATATCCATGGTCAGAGTTATACTGGAATAGCGGTCTTTAAAGTCCTTTAACAGGCGCGGCAAAATATACTGCCCGGGTATGGTACTGGCCCCGATATATAAGGTTCCTTTGCGGCCGTCCGCAACCTCCTCCATGGCTTTCTCGGTCTTATCCATGGCCTTAATGACCTCCCGGGCGCACTGATACAGGGTTTCACCTGCCTCGGTGGTCTTGAGGCGGCGCCCCGACCTTTCCAAAAGCAGAACCCCGTACATATCCTCCAAGGATTGAATCTGTTTGGTAACAGCCGGTTGGGATAAACCGAATTCATCGGCAGTACGGGACAAATTCTGGGTTTCCACTACTTTCACATAGGTTTTCAGCAGATTCAGATTCATTTATTCACCAGCCCGTAAAAAGATCATCAACGCAAAAAGCCTTCAATAATAGTATCGATGGCTTGCTGTTCGGTGAGTCCCAGAGACATGAGCTTGATCAATTGTTCACCGGCAATCCGGCCGATAGCTGCCTCATGAGTCAAAACCGCGTTGGCGTCCTCGGCCACCAATTGCGGAATGGCTCTGATCTTGGAATGATCCATTATGATGGAATCACACTCCACATGGCCGGCACAGTCAGCTTTGCCAATTAAAGCCGCCCGGAAGACCTGCTCGGAGTTCTCTTTGGCGACTGACCGCGATAACACCTGTCCGCTGCCCCCGGGACCATCGATATGCATCTCGACATGGGATTCGGCATGCTGATCGCCGTGGGTCAGCAGGCGTTCGATCATTTTCACATAACCCTTTTCTTGAATGTGAACCGTGGTGGTGCGAACAGCATCATCCACCCCGGCGATTTGCACCATTTCCATCTCTATAGTGGCGCCTTCCGCAACCTGTACGGTAGTGGTCGGATTGAGGATCTTTTTGCCCTGTCCACTTCCTTCGCCATAATGCTTTTCCACATATCTCAGCTTGCTGTGGGGATAAAGGATAAACTCATGTATGCCGTCATGCTGCGAATTCATGTGGCTGGAGTTGTGTATGCCACATCCGGCAATGATGGTGACATCGGCAGCCTCTCCGATGATAAAAGTATTATAGACCATGTCCGTAAGTCCTGATTTGGTGAGGATAACCGGAACATGCACGGTTTCTCCCTTGGTGCCGGGCGCCACTTCCAGATCGAAGCCCGGCTTGTCCTGTTTAGAGATGATCTGAATATTGGGCGAGGAATGACGCAGGGCCGGACTGCCGTCGATACGGATGTTGACGGCCCCCTGAGGCACTCCATCCAGGTTAGCTATGGTTTTCAAAAGGTTTGCCTGTATATCATCGAATTTCATAAGCCACTTCCCCGCTGCATTGTTCTTTCATTTTGCATTCGATCTCATCTCTGATGTGCGGCCAGATTTCTTCCGGAGTGCCGCGATGCACCAGCATACCGCTCTCCAGCACCAAAACCTCATCACAGATATGGAGCATATTCTCGTTATGGGTAATGATGATAGTGGTAAGCCGGGGATTCTTTTTATACTTTCCCACGATCACGGCGATAAGCTTCTGAATGGTCCACAGGTCAACCCCCGCCTCCGGTTCGTCCATAATGCTGATAACCGCCTCCCGGGCCAGGGTCTGTGCCATTTCAATGCGCTTCATCTCCCCGCCGCTCAATCCAGGTCCCACATCACGGTCCATATAGTCCTCGGGGCACAAGCCGACATCACGCAAAGTGCTGCGCAGGTGCAAGTTGTCAATCCCTGGGCGGGCGATACTGAGAAGATCTTTGACCGTCAAGCCCTTGAAGCGAGGCGGCTGCTGAAAAGCGTAAATAATGCCGAGCCGGGCCCTTTCACTGATACTGAGCGGGGTTATATCCTGGTCTTGCAGGTATATGCGCCCTTGACTGGGCATGTATATACCCATTATCAGCTTGGCCAAAGAAGTCTTGCCGCCGCCGTTGGGTCCGGTAATGCCATATACCTTGCCGGCTTCAAACTCAGCATTGATGTCGCGAATAATCTCACGGTTTTCCCCCTGGTTATTCTCCACAACCATGGTTAAATTTTCCAATCTCAGCATAATTAAGAACCTCCTGCTGGGTTATGACGAATATTAGGTATATATTAGCATAACCATTGGTTATGAGTCCAACACATCCGGGCCTTCGTTCAGTTCATCAATCACCACTGCCCGGGCCAGGTTGTAATCTACGGCAATACGATTATTGCCCAGCTTGACCAAAAACGGTCCCCGCAAGGGGTAACGGGCCACTAATTGAAATTCACTGCCCGGGCTCAGACCCATTTCTATCAATTGCTGGCTTCCCGCAACTCCGGTGTCGATGGAGGCAATGCGGGCTTTATCTCCGATTTTCAAGTTTTTCATGGTCTTCAACTCATTTACTCCCATCAAGGCAAGATTAGATTCAAGGCCACCCCGACCAAAAATGAGCTTATTGCCCCCATGGCCAGAATAAAGGCCAGCCTTTTTGCGCCCATCTCTTTAACAATCATGGTCATGACCGGCAGACAGGGCAGTGATAAAGCGATCATGGTGATGGCGATAGTAGCCTCCCTGGGGCTCAAGGACAGATTCAGCAAGACCAGGGGGGCCAGGTAGCGCTGGAATATAGTGATCAATACGGCCACCAGGGCTTCGGCCGGGATGCCGAAAAAAAACTGCGAAAAACCCTGCAGCCCTTTGAACCATTCCAAAACCCCGGTTTCCATCAGAGCGCGCAGGACGATATTCATCAGAAGCAGAAGCGGGAGCACCTCGGTAAAAAACCCCCCGGTTCTGGATATAACCTTTTGCCAGGTGTTTTTCCAGGCCGGAATGCGCAGCGGGGGCAGTTCATAGACAAAAGCCTCTTCCCGGGGCATCATGCGGCTCAGTCCGAAGCCTAACAGGAGCATAACGGCCAGCATGGTGGCTGCTACCACCCAGATATAGGCATGAAACTTGGCGATCACCGCAGCCATCACCCCCAGGGAGGCCGCACAGGGCACCACAATGCTCAAAAGCGTGGCGATAATAAAGCGTTCGGCCGCGTTAGGCAAAAGACTGGTGGCCATAATTGCCGGGGTTCGACAACCAAATCCCAGTGTCAAAGGTATGATGGCCTGCCCGGAAACACCGATAAAGCTGGTCACTCTCTCCAAAGCCACCGAATAGCGAGGCAGCAAGCCGGTATCTTCAAGGAGGGATATAAAGACGCTGACAATGATCATGGCCGGCATAATAATAGTAAAGGGAATCACCAGGCCTTCCGGTACGGCCTGGGACAGAACTTGGTTTACTATGCCCGGCGGCAGCACCCCCTGTATCAAGGCGGTTAATATATTGCTAAAAGGCTGTACTGCACTGCTGATAGGTTCTTCCAAGTAATGCACCAGGGTTACCATGACAGTAAACAGGCCGTAAGCCAGAGCCAGCAATAAAACTGTGCCGATAACCGGCTGATCGAGCCAACCCTGCACCGTCTCCAGGTAAGTCCTCCTTACCGCGGGCTGCTGCCGTACCGCCCGAGCGGCAAGGGTGCGGGCTCTTTCAATGGTCTCCCTGTCGATGGTTATAACATTATGCTGACACGCCTGGGCGCAATGCTGGCACTGGGATGAAGCCGAATCTTTGGAAAGCTTCTCCAACTGAAGGGGGTCGATGCTGATATCAGAATCAAGCGGCTGTTTAATCCACTGCATGAGCCGGTCTAGGCCCCTTCCCTCTCCATCCGGCAAGCCGATAACCGGGCATCCCAGTTCCCGGGCCAGAATCTCCGCATCGATTTCAATGCTTAAACTGGCGGCAATATCCATCTGGTTCAAGACCACAACAGCAGGCAGGCCCAGGGCCAGAACTTCCAGAGTCAGAACCAGATTGCGCTCCAGGTTGGCAGCGTCCACCACATTGACAATACGGAATCCGGTATTGTCCAATAATAAATCTCTTACTATGCCTGCACTGTCCCCAAGCCCATGCAGCGAATATATACCGGGCGTGTCGTAAAAGTAACTGTCGTCTTTATTCACAAAAGAAATCTTGTGGGATGTACCCGGATAGTTGGCCACCAGGAGTCTGGAGCCGGTCAATTGATTGATAAGGGCGCTTTTGCCCACATTGGGATTGCCTATGAAAATAGCCCGCATATATCACACCTCCATTCAGGCTAGAATGGTCGCCCATTATCAGGACTTGGTACAATTGGGGCAATAACCGAAAAATTTGAGGTCGTGGTCCACGATACGAAAGCCTTGCTTTTCAATATTTTTTTCCAATTCACACAGAAGGTCGTCCTTAATCTCAGTGATGCTTCCGCAGTTTACGCAGACCACGTGGTGATGGTGGTGCTCCCGGTCATCGGCCAATTCGTAGCGGTACTTGCCGCTGTCAAACATGCCTTTGTACAGTATCTCCAGACTGGCCAATTTCTCCAGGGTTCTGTAAACCGTGGCTATGCCTATATTAGGCCGCAGCAGCCGGGCTTGCTGTAAAACCTCTTCGGCGCTGAGGTGCTTGCCGCGGTTTCTGATCATCACCTCCAGGACTGTAGCCCTTTGGCCGGTGAGTTTATATTGGCTGGCATCCAACTTGGCTTTATAATGATCTCTGTGCATTGCGCCTGCTCCTCTTTGATAATAATTTTCATTTAATATAGTTAACTTGATAAGTTTTTTCAATCCCATAGGGTAAAAAAGCCGGGTCCGCGTCGCGGCCCCGGCCCTGTGCATATTCCTATTTTTCACGCAAATCCTTGATTTCGGCCTGTTGGTACAGCTGGTCCAGATAGGTGCTGACGGCCTGACTCCTTAGCGTCTCGATGATCTCGCTCCTGGCTTCGTCAAAGGGTATTATTCTTTCAGCCTGCTGACCGGTGGCTTTGATGATATGATAGCCGAATTCGCTCTTCACCGGCTGGGCAGTAATCTGGCCGGCTGAAAGGGACAGGGCGGCATTTAAAAATTCTGCCACCATAGGGGTATCCTGGTTGACCACACCCAGATCTCCTCCCCGGCTACTGCTCGGGCAGCTGGATTTCTGTCGGGCCAGTTCAGCGAAGTCAGCGCCGCCTTGCAGTTGTTTGATAATATCCTGGGCCTTTTCTTCAGTATCGACCAGTATATGAGATATTTTCATTCCCGCAGGCTCTTTATAAGTATCCTGGTTGGACTGGTAAAATTGCTGGGCTTGCTCTTCGGTGACCTGATTCTCTTCAGCGATATTGTTCTCAACCCGGCTGCGTAAGAGGCCCACTGCCAATTCCTGCTTTAGCTCGGGCTCGGTGATCTCGAAGTCTTTAAGCACCTGATCATATGCACTGGCACCGCCAGTGGACTCCTGCATAGCTTTAAAATCGGCCAGTTGCTTGTCCTGATCCGCATCGCTCAGTTGAATGCCCCGGGCCTTCGCTTCCTGGTCTATCAATTTCATCATTATCAATTGGTTGTAAGCGGTCTCTCTTATCTGGGGGAGAATGCTGTCATCGATCGTGACCTCCTGGGTGCTTCCCGATGAACGCTGCTGGATTTTATAGCTGCTGCTGATCAGTTTGATGCGGTTGTCGTATTCCTGCTGGGTGATCTTATCGCCATTGACTTCCGCAATCACCTTTTGAGCACCGTCGGATGCGCATCCAGCCACCAGGAGCATAGCTAATAACCCTGCTATGACCGCAATTTTCCGCATATTATAAATCCTCCTCATAATAAACCTCGGCTAAATCATTATAACATACTATGCAGTACAAACTTCCAACCCATATTCAGCCAAACATTGTCAAAAAATAGAAGAGGCCCCGCTGGGGACCTCTTGAAACTCAGGGATAATGCCTTTAAATTACACCACACCTTGAGCCAGCATGGCATCGGCTACTTTTAAGAAACCGGCTATATTGGCGCCTACCACCAGATTGTCCGGATATCCATATTCTGCGGCAGCTTCACTGGACTTCTTGTAGATGTTGATCATGATGTCTTTTAACTTGACATCCACTTCTTCAAAGGTCCAGGAATAACGCATGCTGTTTTGAGACATCTCCAAGGCTGAGCAGGCTACCCCGCCAGCATTGGCGGCCTTGGCCGGTCCAAACAATACGCCGTTGTCCTGGAATACCTTTACGGCTTCAGGGGTGCAGGGCATGTTGGCGCCTTCTGCCACCGCGATGCAGCCATTGGCCACCAGCTTATGGGCGGCTTCTTCATCCAGCTCGTTCTGGGTTGCACTGGGCAGGGCTATATCACAGGGCACTGACCAGATATCCGATCCGTTTTCGAAGAATTTGGCATCGGGATGGTCATTGAGATAATCTTTGACCCTTTTTCTTTCCACTTCTTTAAGCTGTTTTATTAATGGCAGGTCGATGCCGTTCTCATCCACGATATATCCGTTAGAATCGCTCATGGCCACCACTTTGGCGCCTAATTGAGTAGCTTTCTCCACAGCGTAGATGGCGACGTTCCCGGAACCGGATACCACCACGCGTTTTCCTGAAAAGCTCCCGGTCTTGGATTTAAGCATTTCCTCTGTAAAATAAACCAGTGCATATCCGGTGGCTTCGGTACGAACCAGGCTGCCCCCATAGGGCAGTCCTTTGCCGGTCAACACCCCTTCGAAGCGGTTGGTGAGGCGCTTGTATTGGCCATACATATACCCGATTTCCCGGCCGCCGACACCGATATCTCCTGCCGG
>NZ_DIPG01000042.1:60560-66920 GCF_002426325.1 Syntrophomonas sp. UBA5494
AAACTTTATGATGCTGGCATTGACAGAAGGATGAAAACGCAATCCTCCCTTATAAGGACCTATAGCGCTGTTAAACTCAAAACGAAAACCGCGGTTAACCTGTACAGTGCCATTGTCATCCACCCAGGGCACCCGGAAAATGATCTGCCGTTCAGGCTCTACTATTCTCTCTAAAATACCCGCATCAACATATTCGGGATGCTTGGAGATAACCGGCTCCAATGATTCCAATACCTCGGCGACAGCTTGATAAAATTCCGGTTCATTTGGGTTTCTCTTTTCTACCCGGGCCAATAACTCTTTAATATAATCCATAAGGCAACCTCCTTTGGTTTGGCTTTATCCGCAAGCCCAATGAAATTATAGAGGCTGGACGCAGCCCCTGTAAATAGGCTGCCGACAGATATATTGTATGCATGATTCGGGCTTCCATCTGTATACCGGAATACAATTTTTAGCCAATTAACCCTTGTTCAGACATGGTCTTATTAAAACGGCGCCAGGCCGGGTCACCGGAATAAGGATCAACAAAAATCCGTTTGAAGCCTGGCAATGAAAGATGGGCTTTGCCGTCCTGATAGGCGAATCCCTCCTCATATTGCACGGCCCTGGACCATTTCTTTTCCGGCAACACCTTCATTCTCAGTTCCGGGCGCAGCTTGAGGCTCTGCATAACGGCCTCGAAGATAGCTATATTGTCATGGCCGGACGGCGGTGTTTGTATCCCCTGTACCAGCTTCAGGCTGCCGTCCGCAATCACGTAAGTGCCGTTGGTCTCCATGGGCAGCGATCCGGGTAATACGATGTCAGCCAGAGCAGCGGTCTCATTCCAATAAGGCGCCATAACGAACAGGAACTCAGCCCGGCGCAAGGTTTCAGCTGCTATCATACCGCACCCCACCGGGTCCTCCCCCAGAACGAAAATAGTCCGCAGTTCCCCCCCCTCCAGGGCATCCAGCACTTCTTGGCGCGGTTGCTTATAACCGGCCTGCCATACCCCGGTTGCGTTGCCTCCGGGTGAAATCACTATGATGCCATTGGCCGGCGAACCGATGTGGCCGCTGATTACAGCCAGATCGGCTAATACCTGTACGGCGGCGATGCTGGTGGAATAGCCGTCGACCAGGATCAGAGCCCGGGAGGCGCCCTGGTACAATTCGGCGATCTGAGCCGCGGTATCACCGATTCTTCTGTCTCTGACGAGCTCGGTCAACTCGTCAAAGCCTTTCCAGGAGCGGTCGGTGAAAGCAGGATCAAGGGAACGCTTCTGCAGGACCGCGGCCAGTACTTGCAGCAGGAGATCCATATCATTGTCCTCAGGGCATATTCTCAGCAACGCCAAGTCATCAGCAACGCCTTCCTCCGCGCTTATAACGATCAGGCGCGCGCCCTTGTCGGCGGCTTGCCGGGCTTTAATCGCCGGAACCTGGTTGTATCTGAAAGACCCGATCATCAGTATTAAATCAGCCTGATCCAGTTCGCTTACCTTGTTGCTGGACAGATTATCGCCCAGAATACGTTTCAAACCTTCCCCGGCGTTGCGGGTGAAGCTGCTCAGATAACGGGCTCTTAAACCGTGAGCGACATATGCGGCCGCGCCGGCTTCCTCAACCGTATAGACCGGGCTCATGAACACCCCGACATCGGAATCTCCCGGAGCCTTATCAGGTTGACAGGCTTTTATCCGGGTCAGAACCTCCTCCCAGGATGCCTGCTGCCATTGCCCATCCCGCTTGATCATGGGAGCAGTAAGGCGTTCCCGCTGGTTCTCCTGCCAGGCGAAGCGCCCCCGCGAGCATAATAAGCCGTTCTCCAGCGGTTCGACCCTGGCGATCAACCCGCCATAAGACTCAACTTTCTGCTGGCATCCCATTCCGCAGAAGGAACAGGTGGTGATGGCTTCTTGTAATTGCAGGGGAATATTCTTGCCAAACCGGTTCCGTTCTGCCAGGGCCCCGGTAGGACATACCGCTATGCATTGACCGCAAGCGATACAGGAGGTCTGGCTCAATGCCAGCCCCATTTCAGGCTGCACCAGCGTATCGAAGCCGCGTTCCACTAATCCCAGTGCGGCCGCTCCAACAACCTCGTCACATATTCTCACGCAAAGACCGCATAAGATGCATTTATTCATATCCCTTAACATGAAGGGGTGCTGTTCAAGGGTGGACTCAGTCCGGTTCTGGCCATACCAGCGCTGCGGTTTGACCTGGTATTGCCGGGCATATTTTAGCAAACGGCATTCATAATAATCCAGGCAGCCGCATTCCAGGCAGCGGTTGGCTTCGGTCCGGGCTTCCTCCGCTGTAAAGACCTTTTTCACCTGCCGGAAATCGCAACGGCGCTCTTCGGCTTTTTCATGCCGGGGATGCACCCTGCTCTGAGCCGAATAATCCTTGAAGTCGTGCGGAGCCGCTTCCTTTTCGCTTACATAGGGATATGACGCCGTATACTCCAGGCCTTTAAGATATTTGTCGATGGAGCGGGCGGCTTTTTGTCCCTGGGCAACCGCCTCTATAGCGATCCCCGGTCCGGTCACCGCATCGCCGCCGGCAAAAACCCCGGGAAGCGCGGTCTGCATAGTCTCCGGGGCTACCTCCAGATTGCCGCGCCGGCCCGGGCGGGTACTATCGAACCCGTGGGCGTCAACCTGCTGTCCTATAGCTGCAATAATGGTATCCACAGCGATGAATTCCACTTCCCCGGTGGGAGTCGGGCTGCGCCGGCCCGAATCGTCCGGCTCTCCCAATACCATCTTTTGCACCTTGATGCCGGCAATACGTCCGCCCTCACTGATGATCTCCTCAGGAGCCACCAGGAATTTGAAAACAACGCCTTCCTCCTGCGCCTCAACGATCTCAATATCCTCGGCCGGCATTTCCGCACGGGTGCGCCGGTAAAGCACCATGACTTCAGCGGCCCCCAGACGCACTGCGGTACGGGCAGCATCCATAGCGGTATTGCCTCCGCCGACCACTGCCACCCTCGCACCCAGATCAACGGGTTCATTCATAGCCACCTGGCGCAGGAAGTCGATTCCTCCCAAGACCCGGGTATGTTCTTCTCCAGAGCAGCCAATCTGCGATGACCTCCAGGCTCCGATGCCCAGAAATACAGCATCAAAATTGTCCTGCAGATAGCTCAAATCAATATCGTCCGGAATTCTGGTGTTGGTTATTATCTTAACCCCGATGGCTTTTATCAGGTCGATTTCCTGATCCAAAAAGGCTTTGGGCAAGCGGTACTCAGGGATGCCATAGCGCAGCATCCCGCCGGCCTGGGGCATGGCTTCGTATACCGTTACCTCATGACCGGCCCGGGCCAGGAAATACGCCGCTGTCAAACCTGCCGGGCCGGAGCCCGCTACCGCTACCCTTTTGCCGCTGGGCGGCGTAACCTCAGGCAGGTAAGGCTTGAGTCTGCCCAGATCCTGACTGGCGGCAAAGGCCTTTAAATCCGCAATGGCTATAGGCTCCTCCACCATCTGGCGGCGGCAAGCCTTCTCGCAAGGATGGGGACAAACCATGCCGATGCTGAAAGGGAGCGGATAGCTTTCTTTGAGCAGCCGCAAGGCTTCTTCAAAACGTTCGTTGGCGATTAAGCCCACATATCCCTGGCAATCAGTATCTGCCGGACAGGCCAGTGAACAGGGAGGGCGGCAGTCCCCGCGGTGATCGGACATAATCAACTCCAGGGTTATCCGCCGTGATTGGCGTACCCGCTCACTCTCAGTCTTAATTTTCATACCCGGGGCGGCTTCTGTGGCACAGGCCCGCACCAGGTTTTTCGCGCCTTCCACCTCAACCACGCAGAGTCCACAGGCTCCATAGGTTTTAACCCGCTCGTCATGGCACAGGGTGGGTATAATAACACCGTGGTCCGCCGCGAGTTCCAGAATAGTGCGGCCCGGCTGTACTGGAATCGATTTTCCGTTAATCTCTATCATATTGGACTCCTCCTTAATCAACCCTTACTGCCGAGAATCGGGGGGGGCACACTTCCAAACAGGTGCCGCACTTGATGCATTTTTCCTGTTCGATGCTGTGGGGCTCGCGCTTGCCGCCGTGAATGCATTGTACCGGGCATTTCTTGGCACAAATTGTGCAGCCCGTGCATTTTTCGGGGTCGATGATATATTGAATAAGGCCTTTACATTGCCGGGCCGGACACTTCTTGTCATTAATATGGGCTTCGTATTCTTCTCTAAAATAACGCAAAGTAGTCAAAACCGGATTGGGGGCCCCTTGCCCCAAACCGCACAGCGAAGCCTCGCTTATCTGTTGAGCCAGTTCTTCCAGGAGGCCGATGTCTTCAGGCCGGCCCTGACCATCGCAGATCCTCTCGATAATGTCCAACATGCGCCTGGTGCCGATGCGGCATGGCACACACTTTCCGCAGGATTCCTTCTGGGTAAAATCAAGGAAATAGCGGGCCATATCTACCATACAAGTATCTTCATCGACCACGATCATCCCGCCTGAGCCCATTATTGCCCCCAGGCTGGTAATCCTTTGATAATCGATCGGGGTATCCAAATGGGCTGCCGGTATGCATCCCCCGGCCGGACCGCCCTGCTGCACCGCTTTAAAGCGTTTGCCATTTCTGATCCCCCCGCCGATATCATATATGACCTCCCGCAGGGTGATCCCCATGGGCACCTCTACCAATCCGCCCCGGTTCACTTTGCCGGCCAGGGCGAATACTTTGGTGCCTTTGCTGTCGGCGGTTCCCATAGCCGCAAAAGCTTCGCCGCCCCGGGTCATGATCCAGGGGACGTTGGCAAAAGTTTCAACATTATTGATATTAGTGGGTTTACCCCAAAAACCGTAGACTGACGGATACGGAGGCTTGAGGCGGGGCATACCCCGTTCTCCTTCCAGAGAAGCGATTAAGGCAGTTTCTTCTCCACAGACAAAAGCGCCGGCCCCCTGCTTGATGCGGATATCAAAACTAAATTCGCTGTTGAGTATATGCTCGCCTAACAAACCCGCATCACGGGCCGTTTCAATGGCGATCGACAGCCGCTTGATGGCTAGAGGATACTCGGCGCGGCAATAGATGATGCCTTCTTTAGCCCCGATAGCATAACCCGCGATCGTCATTCCCTCCAGCACCGCATGGGGATCCCCTTCCAGAACACTGCGGTCCATGAACGCTCCGGGATCGCCCTCATCAGCATTGCACACCACATATTTGGTTTCCCCGGGTTGTTTTCTGGTGTCCTGCCACTTAAACCAGGTGGGAAAGCCAGCTCCGCCGCGCCCCCTCAACCCTGATGCTCTGATTTCGTCTATGACCTCTTCGGGGGTCATAAGGATTGCTTTCTCCAGGGCCTTATATCCTCCGGCCAGACGATAATCAGCCAGTGATTCCGGATCAATATGACCGCAATTGCGCAGGGCCACCCGCACCTGACGGCTCAGGAAATCTTCGCCTTTATCCTGGACGGTGGTTAAATATTCTTCAAGCGGGCCAGTGCCATCCTGATGGGCCTTGACTATCTCCTGCAGCCGCCGGGCATTGACCTTCCCGTAAGAGTAGACCGAACCGCCATCTTCGATGATGTCTATCAGTGGCTCCTGATAGCACATGCCGCTACAGCCGGTTTGCTGTTTTTCGATGGAGAACCCCGCCGCCTGCTGCAGTTTATCCAGTTCATCCCATACTTCCAGGGCCCCGGCGGCGATACCGCAACTTCCCAGACCAACTCTTACTTTCATGCTGTTTCACCTTCCCCGGTCACCGCTGATTCGGCGCTGTATATCTTTTTGATCACTGCCCTGGCTTTATCTGGCGTCAATGGCCCGTAGGCCTGCCCGTCAATCATCATCACCGGAGCCAGGCTGCAGCAGCCCAGACAGGCGGCCGTATCCAGAGTAAAAACCCCGTCGGCAGTGGTCTCACCGATTTCGACCTGCAATTCCTCACAGAGGGCAGTGGCGATTCGGTCCGCTCCGTTGACATGGCAGGCCGTCCCCTGGCACAGCAGTATCAGGTGTTTACCCACCGGCTTCAAGCGGAACTGAGTGTAAAAGGTTGCCGCCCCATATACCTTGGAAGGCTTCAGTTTCAGTTCCCGGGCGATGGCTGCCAACGCCCCCATGGGAAGATAGCCGTAGATGGCCTGGGTCTCTTGCAAAACCGTAATCAAACTGCCGGGCTGATTCCGGTAACGATCCAGCACGCTTTTGATCAAGGTCAAATCCACACCGTTGTTATTAAAGGCTGTCTCCCAACGTTTTTGATGGCTACAACCACATGTCACCTCTCCTACCCCCTTATATAAAAACCAGCTTGTAATGCCTCATTAAAGCAAAGGTTGGGTTAATTGTTAAACCATTTGAGCCGGTTTGTAAACAC
>NZ_DIPG01000042.1:67139-69152 GCF_002426325.1 Syntrophomonas sp. UBA5494
CAAATAGTACGTTGATTGAGCGGACCTATTGAGCAACGCAGTTATTCGCTTTTGTCGACGGTCTGACAGGGCTTAAAAGCCCTGCCGTTTAGGTATCATCGATTTTTACCAGGCTGCCTAATCTTTTAACTCCGCGTCAAGAGCGCCATTGATGATGTTTTGAATATCATGGAACATGTTGATAAAATGGGTTTCGGCTGCAAAAAATTCCGCAATCTCCGGGTACTGGTTCAAGGCGGCCAGCTCCTGGGACAACTCGCTCAGTAACTCTGCCGGCAGTTCCTCTCCCAAGATGTGGGCCCGGTTTACCTCCATCTGCCGGGCGCGCACTTTCAATATCTTATCTTTATAATCAGGATGCTGATCGATTGCCTGTTTTGCTGCCAGGTAATGTTTAAAAGCCCGGCACTGTTTGATGGACCTCGCCAATTCATGGGCTTTGTCAAAGGGATTGATCTCGGTCATCTAATCACTTCCTTAAAATAATCAGCAGCTCATTTAATGCGGAGAAGGGCTAGCGAAGCTCTACCACCATCTCCACTTCACAGGCTGCCCCCAGGGGCAGGGCATTAACCCCCACTGCTGCTCTGGCATGTTTACCGTTGACCCCGAAAAGATTCTCCAACAATTGAGAGGCGCCGTTCAAGACCTGGGGCTGGGCTGTGAAGTCGGAGTCACACCGTATATATCCCGTTATCTTCACTATCCTCACCAGCTGCCCCCAATCAGCAAGGTTCTTTTTGAGCACTGCCAGGCAGTTTATAGCCGCTTGCCTGCAGGCCGACTGTCCCTCCTCTATGCTGAGCTCGCTGCCCACTTTGCCCTTATAGGATAAAATACCCTGATCCATAGGCAGCTGTCCGGAAATAAACAAGAGGTTGCCGCTTCTAACTGCGGGTACATAAGCTGCCAGAGGCGCATTGACCTCGGGCAGCACGATGCCCGATTCCCGCAAACGCTTCTCTACGTCCATTATATCATCTCCTTCTACCTGACTACTCCTTGCATAACGGCCACTATAAACACAACATAGAACAACCCGCTGAACAGCAGGGATACGCCGCTGATATAGGCCCGGCGGCGCAATTGCCAAAGCAGGAATGCAGCCGACACTAAAGCCAGAGAGCCGGACAGCAAAGCGCCACTATTCAGCCGCCATTCTGTCATCATGATACCTAGGGCCGGGATTACAGAACCCTGGAAAACCATGGCTCCGGTGATATTCCCCAGGGCCAGGGTATCTTTCTCCCGGGAAATCCAGATTATACTGTTGAATTTCTCCGGCAGCTCGGTGGCGATAGGGGCAATAATGATAGCCAGCACAAATGCCGGAACCGCATATAACTGGGCCAACTCGGTAATGGAGTTTACAAACATATTGGCCCCCAGCACAATGAGAAGCAGAGCGCACAGGACCTGAACAAGCACAATGCCCAGTGAGGGCGGACAATGTTTTTTGGCAAAATAGCATGCCGGGAGCTGTTCATCCGACTCGATATCCCGTTCCTGGCTCACCATAGCGATCACATACCATACGTAGAGTCCAACCATCAGCAGTGCGATGATCACTTTGAGGGCCTTGAGGCTTTCAGGAATCAGTCCGCACCCCAGGGCCAGGACGAATACCACCAGGAAAAAGCTCAGATCGCGCGACATGCTGGAAAAGTCAGCCCGAACCCGGTATCCATGAATTCGCCTGCCTCTAAACACCACTACCGCAGCCCCGGTTACGAACATGGCCAGGGTGGACAGCATCAGAGGGGCGCCCAGAATAGCGCCGATACCGATCTCATGTCCGGCCCCGCCTCCATTGCCAAATAAAATGGCGATAATGGGAATAATGGTTTCCGGCAGGGCTGTGCCCACTGCAGCCAGGACACTCCCCACTGCACCTTCAGAAAGGTTCAATTTCTGGCCCAGCCATTCAACTCCGTTAACAAATATCTCCGCACCAGCTAGAATGATTCCTAGACTGATCAATAATATTACAATATCGCTCATCAATTGCTCCTT
>NZ_DIPG01000042.1:69303-76014 GCF_002426325.1 Syntrophomonas sp. UBA5494
TGGAGTGGTCTGTAAATAGTATACCGTTACCGATTTGCCTATACAACAGTACTGCTTCAAGATCTGGCCATGATCCGGTCGCAGCAGGCCTGCAATTTCTTAAGCGGCTTTTTTATGCCAGGTCCGGGCATTATGGGTCAACCTGAGGGTTATTCCTGGCTCAAAAATCTATATGGCGCAAAAATAACAATTGAAAATCAGGATGGTCGGCTAATTCAACACAAGTCAGGTTTTGCTTCATTTGCCCCATCTGCTGACGGGCCTGCGGGTTGATAAGATAACAAATGGCGCCCCGCCCGGCGGCATTGCCAAGATTATGAATCAGATCGGGGTTGACCGCCGGCAAAATACCAGCCTTGATGGCATGTTCAGGATTCAGGTAATTTCCAAAAGCGCCCGCTAAAAAGACCGCTTTAAGCGCTTCCACCTTTGTCCCGCTCTCCCGCATCAAAATCTCAATGGCGGCGCGTACAGCACCTTTGGCCAGTTGCAAGCTGCGTACATCTTCCTGGCTCAATACCAGCGGTACGCCCTGATAGGATTTTTCAGACGGAACTATGACAAGTTCCCTTCCTTGTGATCCGGCCCTTATTTCCGGCCTTCCTTCCATAAAGCTGCCATTGGCTGCAACCATGTCATTATTCAAGAGCCAGGCCAATAAGTCGACCAGAGCCGAGCCGCACATACCCCGCGGTTCTCCGTTGCCCAATACATGATAGTCCAGCCGGCCGTCATTCCACTGAAAATGGTCGATAGCTCCGTGAACGGCCCTCATTCCGCAGCGAATACCGGCCCCTTCAAAGGCTGGGCCGGCTGCAGCGGAGGCTGCCCACATTCCTTTCTGGCCGGCTAGAATCACTTCGCTGTTAGTGCCGATGTCTATAAACAGATACGGCAAGGGCGGCGGGCACGGCAGAGTCAACAACCCGGCCAGGGCGTCAGAGCCGATAAAACCCCGGGCTTGCGGCGGTATGACCAGCAGAGCTTCACGGTGGGCCGCTAGGCCTACTGCCCCGGCCCGGCAACTGTAAGCATCAGTGATTATGCCGCTAAAAGGGGCGGCGGCCAAACCCGCCGGATTTAAGCCTAAAACAAAATGGGTCATAACCGGATTTCCTACCACAACCAGCCGGTAGACCTGATCGGGCAGGCTTTTACACTGCCTGACAAGGCTGGCGATCAGAGTATTGGCGTTGTTGACGATCACTTGATGCAGGGTTTGCAGGCCATCGTCATGACTCAAACAATAGTCCAGGCGGGAAATGATGTTGTCACCATAGACGCGCTGCATATTGGGCATGGTGGTTGTAGCGACGGTCTGACCGGTTTCCAGATCCAGCAGTGAGCCTACCAGGCTGGTGGTGCCCACATCCAGGGCTACCCCATAAAGATCCTGCCGGGAGCGGCCGGCGTATATCAATTGCCGGTCTTCTGTCAGCAAAGCATTTAATTCAAGAACTGGCCGGTCGGTCCTATCCAGGCTGTGCAATTCATTGAGATCGGCAATACTCAAGTTGAGGTGCAGATTTGGCAAGGACTTTTGCAGCCGTTCCTGTATGGAAACCGGATTATGCCGGTCCTGACCCGGCAAATATATCTTTTTATGCATGACCATGGGCGGCGCAGCCGTTTCAGACATTAACCGGGGCACCGGGGCGGCAGTAAAAGGCTGGCCTTCAAGAAACACTTTAAGGCCCTGGGTCGCCGGGATGCGGCAGGCCAGACGCATGCCCGCCTTGATTTCTTCAGGGAGCAGCAGGTAGCGCTCCGCTTCATCCGGCGGGTTAAGCGGGCCTTCTATCTTGAGTTTGCACTTCCCGCAGATCCTTTTTCCGCCGCAGGGGCCAGCCGTTATCAGGCCATGGGCCACCAGGGCTTCCCACAGATTCTGCCCCGGATAGGACCAGATGGGTGCCGAGGGTTTATCGTCATATGTGATTTCGATCTTTATGAGTTCATCCATTTTCTCACCATTTTGTTCTTTAGGCTATTATAACCAATAAAAAAGGCGGCTTCTAGCCGCCTTCCAGGACTATACTTTATTTTGTTTCTGACATCAAAGCATAAGAGAATACAAATACCCAGAGCAAGGCTGAAACCACTGCGATAGTAGCCATATTGAGACCCTGGCCCTGCTCAAACGCCGAATTTCCCAGAGAGTACATGACGTTAAAAGCTACAGCGCCCAGCGCCGTTAGTATAAAAATTCCCTTTTTAGTGCCGGCTGGCATCGTTCTTTTCTTGGCCCATCCACAGAATTTCAGAAAAATGAATACCGTTAAAATGATTACCAATAAGGTAAAAAGAGGACCGTTGTAAAAAACCCCGCTAGCTGCCTGCTCCGATCCGAACAACAACATCTTTCTTCACCCCCCTTTATCTCTTTAGTAAGTATATTATAATTCGAGCAAAGGTAAAACAAGGAACTTGAAGATTTATTATCTCACCCCGTTACTCCCTGCTTTCGCTAGGTTATGTATTCTCTAAAAAATCCTTTATTCCTTCAAAGAGCGTCATATTTTTTGTGAAAAGGGATATTTCCCCGTTGCTTTACAATTGGCCGCCTATTCATTATAATATACCCTGCATGAATTGATATCGGGCGGCAAGTAAATCAGATAGTCGCAGGTTTAAACCTGAGGAAAGTCGGAGCTCCGCAGGGCAAGGTGCTGGATAACGTCCAGTGGGGGCGACCCTAAGGCTAGTGCCACAGAAACAGACCGCCCCGCATTCGCGGGGTAAGGGTGGAAAGGCGAGGTAAGAGCTCACCAGCGTTTAGGCGACTAAACGGCTCGGTAAACCCCACCTGGAGCAAGACCGAATAGAGGAACCATGAGGTTGCCCGCCTCGTTCCCGGGTTAGGTCGCAAGAGGTGTCAGGCAACTGGCATCCCAGATAGATGACTATCGAATACAGAACTCCGCTTACAGATTTGCTTGCCCATCAATTCAAACACTTTTTAAGGACATAAAAAAAGAGGTATACGAGGTATACCTCTTTTTTTATATAGCTATTTCTTTTTTGCGCCTTTCTTCTTAGCGGTCACTTTGACGGGTATTTTTACCGCAACCGCTTCCTTAAGGGATTTGCCAGGCTTGAATGCCGGAACTTTAGTGGCAGGAACCTTAATTTCTTCCCCGGTCGCCGGGCTGATAACCTTTCTTTCCTTGCGGTCGCGTACTTCGAAACTTCCGAAACCGATGATTTGCACTTTATCCCCGCCAGCCAGGGCCTTTTGAATGGCTTCCACCGTAGCATCCAGGGCTTTGGCAGCATCCTTCTGGGTGATTTCTGCCTTCTCCGCTATTGACTTAACAAGTTCCGATTTGTTCACGACATAGTCCTCCCTTATGTTATTTTATTAACCATATTTTACATTCCCCAAAAAAACGGCAATTCCTGCTATTAAAAATCTTTTTCGGAATTTTTTTTGAAAAATATAGGCTTAAAACTGTTATATACATTTTACCTGTTAAAAAAGGCTTTTATGCATGGAGTCCCAATTTTACGGTGCATTCCATTTTATTCCATTTCGAGGCATCCTGCCGGGATATTGGCACAATTGCATATACTGTTGCCTTATCGATTATAAAAGCCTAAAACAAGGGCTTTCTTTCAGTTTGAGAATCTCCGGGGAAAGCTTTTGATGTCTGCATTCATCTTCCAACAGAGCGCTTACCAGAGCGATCATATGCTTCTCCAGTTCCTGATGTCCGGCATCGATTACGTTCATACCCTTAAGGCGCGCTTCTTGAGCTTCATGGTATTTTACATCCCCGGTTATGACCACATCGGCCGCTTCAGGATTGATCCGTGCCAGCAAAGACCCTCCGGAACCGCTGATCATGGCGACCCGCTGCACCATTTGTCGATAATTTCCTACTACGCGAACCCCCTGGCAGCCAAAAACCGTTTTAACTTTTCCGGCCAGTGACTCCAGTGAGCAGGGTTGTGCCAGCCGGCCTCTGCGTCCCATACTATAAATACGGCCGCCGTTAACCAGACGGTAAACGTCGTAAGCGACCTCCTCATAAGGATGCGCAGAGTGCATGGCCTTGAGCACCCGGTTTAAACCGCTCTGTTCTACAACGGTCTCCAGACGGTATTCCTCAACCTCTTCCAGCACCCCGACAGAGCCGATAAATGGCTGACTTCCGTCCTCAGGATGGAAGCTGCCGATTCCCGGGGTGCGGAAACTGCAAGCCGAGTACTGGCCGATATGCCCGGCCCCTGCCTCAGCCATAGCCTTTTGCACCGCTTTTACATGACTGAACGGTACATAGACCACGACTTTGCATAGTTCATCCCGCTGGTCCGCCAATAACGGCTCAATGTCCTGTAATCGCAGCATTTCTGCGAGGTGCTGGTTTAAACCCTGGGGGGCCGCATCCAGATTGGTGTGCGCTGCGTAAACCGTTATGCCTTTGGCAATCAACTCATATACCATCTTCCCCCAGGCCGTATCCGCTTCCAGTCTTTTAACACCCTGAAAAAATAAGGGGTGATGGGTGATGATCATATCCGTCTCGAGATGCAAAGCCTCTGCGAGCACTTCAGGCTCCAGCTCCAGAGCCACCCCCACTTTTTTTACCGGGGCAAGATATGAGCCCAGCTGCAGTCCGGAATTATCCCAGGATGCTGCCAGATAGGGCGGATAGTGGTGCTCTAATATCGCAGTGATATCCTTAACCTGATTTGCCATCGATTATTTCCTCCAATTCCCGGCCCATCAATTCATATTTCAGCCGCTTGCTTTGATTCTGGGGCTGTTTGGAAAGGGACAGGTTTTGACAGCGGGCTTTAAGCCTGCGCCGGCAATAAGTCAGGTACTCCAGTTCAATGCTGTCCCGGGCTTGGAGTAGCTGTGGCCCCACTTCCAACTCCAGGGCGGACAGCCGGTAGGGACGGTCGCCGGGCTGGTAGCTGAAAAGGACAAAGAAGCGCCCCCTGCTTCTTACCACCCGTTCATCAATGAGCGGCCAGCCCTTTGCGGCCAGCAAAAGGCGGGGTACCGCAGGACGGGTCATGGGCTGCAGGACCAAACGCGCAAATGATGAGGTCAGATGCCAGTCCCGTCTCAATATCTCAGCCATAAGGTCGCCTCCCATGCCCATGATGACGACAGTATGAACCTCACCCCAGGCTAAAGCCTCTAAGCCATTTCCTTGCCGGACCGCAATACGGTCTGACCAGGGTGAAGTCTCAATATGCTCCCGGGCGCGCTGATAAGGGCCATCCCCCCATTCAGTAGCGACTACCTGTGGAGCCAGACCCTTTTCCAGCAGAAAACATGGCAGCTGGCCATGGTCAGTTCCGATATCAGCCACCGCGCCGCCAGGGATGATCATCCGGCTGGCTGCCAACAAGCGTTGGTCAATAGTAGCCATGAGGGCTCCTTTCCATGTATTATAGTTAATATAACCCAGGCAAAATCGCGGGGCAAGCCAGTCCACCGAGTTATACGGTTCGAGCATTTCGTCACACCCATTTTTAAGGAGGTATATGATGGTTACCAACCATGTCATCACCTGTTTCATGGAAAGCCAGGGTAAAATCTTACTGTTAAAGCGCAGTTCGCAAGTGGGCTCTTATCAGCGTAAATGGGCGGGCTTGAGCGGATATCTGCCTGAAGGCCGCAGCGCATTAAGCCAGGCATATTTGGAAATAAAGGAAGAAGCCAGTCTGTGCAGTGATGACATTATATTGGTCAAAGCGGGGGCAATTCTGGAAGTACCCGATACGGAAGCGGGCATCATGTGGCTGGTCCATCCTTTTCGCTTTTATGTCAAGCACCCCGGAAGGATCATCATTGATTGGGAGCATGTGGAGTTCCAATGGATCGAACCGGAGGACATAAAAAAATATGACTGCGTACCGATGCTCTACGAAACCTGGCAGAGAGTGGCCGATGAATAGACAGGAGATGAAGGCCGGGCAGCTGGCTTTGGATCGTAAACATGGCGCCAGTTTTCTGCTGCGCCAGGCATTGTTGATTTTAAAGGACGAGGCCGCAGAGCTGCCCTGCGGAGACTGGCTGGACTACCTGGAACAGCTTACCGCCATGGCCCTGCGGCTGCAGGAAATCAGGCCTGCCATGGCGGCTATCAAGAATGGCCTGCAGGTTTTTATCGACGGCATGGCAGGCCTGAAAGCCGAGAGCGTGCCCTTTGAACCGGTAGATTCGGTCGCACGGCTGGTGGAATCCATTTTACACAGCCTGGACCTGAAATTCCATGATACCGTTATGAATGGAGCGGAACTGATCAAGCCAGGCGATCAGATCATCAGCTGCAGCTTCAGCGCCACGGTTTGCTCGGCGTTGATACAGGCCTCTGCAGCAGGCCGCAGCTTTGCGGCCTTGATCGTAGATGAGCAGTCTCAGGCGCAAGGCTTAAAATATGGAGAAATGATGGCTTCCGCCTTGCAGGCAGGCGGAGTCGGCTGTGATCTTGTCGCGGAGGATCGGCTAGATAGTATTCAGGGGGTCAGCCTGGGATTGGTAGGAGCTGACAGCGTGCTTTCCGACGGTTCATTGATCAATGGCTACCCCAGCCTGCAGTTGGCCAGAACCTGCTTTGAACGCCAGATTCCTTTCTATTGCCTATGTGAATCCCACAAACTGGCCTCAAGTTATCCCCCCCTGCCACTGGAAGAGGGTTTTGATCTGATTCCCGCCACTTATGTAACCGCTGTTGTCACTGAAAAAGGGAT